>JAZRMJ010000160.1:0-7999 GCA_045647445.1 Acutalibacteraceae bacterium
GGTGAAGAGCAATCCTATGACGAGGCAGGTTGCCCTAAGGGTACCACCATTATCGTCAGAGACCTGTTTTATAACGTTCCCGCTCGCATGAAGTTTCTCAAAAAAGATTCAAGAGAAACTGTCGCTGTAGCCTCTGTTATGGATAGAATGGCGCTCTCACACCCCGAGATTGCCTTTCGATATATTGCAGACGGCAAAACTCAAATGCAAACTCAGGGTGGAAACGATTTGTCAGCTGCCATCTATTCGGTTTACGGCAGAGAGTTTCGCTCGGGTCTTATCCCTGTTGAATACGAGGTTAGCAGCTTCAAGCTGAGCGGCTTTACCTGTCGACCCGAAGCAGCGCGTAAATCACGTGGCATGCAGCATTTCTTTATCAACGGCAGATATGTTAACTCCAACACCATGAGAGCGGCTCTTGAGCAGGCCTATCGTGGCTCGATCATGACGGGGCTTTTCCCCTCAGGAGTATTGTTCCTCACGATGGACGTATCTCAGGTCGATATTAACGTTCACCCTGCAAAGCTCGAGTGTCGCTTTACCAACGAAAAAACCGTTTTTGATGCCGTTTACTACGGTGTCAAATCGACCCTTGGCAGTGATTATCGCATGTGCGAGATAAAGCTGACCTCTACCGAGCGCCCCTCGACCATCCCTCAAGCTGAGCAGACTAAGCTTTTTGATACTAAGCCGATTTCACAGGTACCCTCAAAGCCTGCTCAAAACCCCTTAAAAAACGACAATTTCTTTCAGCGCGTTACCCCACCGTCTATTGCTCGCTCAAGCAGTAGCGCAACTTTGAATGAGCCTGTTAAGATGGGTTTTTCGAGCTTATCAAAGCTTGACATTATAGTCGATGATGAGCCGATAACCATCCCAAAGGCTCCCGTTATCGAGCCTAAAAAGGTCGAGACTCAACCTAAACCCATAGAGGTTAACCCTGAGCCTGTTTCAGAGCCTACTCCTGAGCCGACTCCCTCTATCCCTGAGGCGGACGTTATCTTTGTCGGTGAAGCTTTTTCGACCTACGCAATTGCTCAGTGTGGTGATGAGCTGATAATAATAGATAAGCATGCAGCCCATGAGCGGATCATTTATGAGCGCTTAAAGGCGAGCGAGAGCATCAGCTCTCAAATGCTCATTGAGCCTATATCAGTCACTTTGTCTAAAGATGAATTCGCCGCAATTATCGATAACATCGATGAAATTGCAAGGGTTGGTTTCGAAATAGAAGAATTCGGTGGCTCAAGCATACTTGTTAGAGCCGTACCTACCGTTTTGACCGATGCCGATATTTCGGCAGTTATAGTTGAGATTTCGGCTGGTCTGCTTGATAGCAAGAGTGGAGTTCATATTGATCGACTCGATTGGCTCTATCATAACATGGCGTGTCGCGCAGCCATCAAGGGCGGCGATCGCTCAAGCAAAGAAGATTTAATGGCACTTGCCCAAAGGGTTGCTATCAGTGGTGATATTCGCTATTGCCCGCATGGTCGACCCGTGGCATACAAATTGACCAGAAAAGAGCTGGAGAAACAATTTGGCAGACTTGGATAAAAAGATAAAAATAATAGCTGTTGCAGGCCCAACTGCTTCGGGCAAAACCTCGCTCGGTATCAAACTCGCTAAAGAGCTTGATGGCGAGGTCGTGTCTTGCGACTCAATGCAGATTTATCGCTCAATGCAGATTGCAACTGCTGCCCCCACCGAGGCTGAGATGGAGGGCGTGCCTCATCATCTTATAGGCATTATCGACCCGAGCGAGCAGTATTCGGTCGTTCAGTATTGTGCCGACGCCAATAGAGTGATTGACGATATCGTTGCAAGAGGCAAGCTGCCTGTTTTGGTTGGTGGCACCGGCCTTTATATGAACAGCTTGCTAGATAATATAACCTTTTTAGGCAGTGGTGCCGGCGATATCCGTGACCGACTCATCGAGAGGGCAGAGGCCGAAGGCACCCAAAGCCTTTTAGATGAATTAGCATCAATCGACAGTGAGTATGCCTCAAAGCTAAACCCGTCAGACACAAAAAGAATAATAAGAGGTCTCGAAATTTATTATAACGACGGTGTTACAATGAGTGAGCAACTCGCTCGCTCTCACGAAACCCCGTCAAGGTTTGACACTATCAAAATAGGCATAACCTTTGATGATCGAGAGCTGTTATATAATCGCATAAATCATCGAGTTGACCTTATGTTCGAGCAGGGTCTTCTCGAGGAGGCTCGTACCACCTATGAGGGTGCATCGCCTACTGCCGCACAGGCAATAGGTCATAAAGAGCTGTTCGACTATTTTAATGGAACTGCAACTTTAGAGCAGTGTGTCGAGCACCTAAAGATGCAAACAAGGCGATATGCAAAGCGTCAGCTAAGCTGGCTTAGGCGAGATAGCGAGATTAACTGGCTATCAGCCGACAAAATGAATTCAATCGAGCTTTTTGAAAAAGCTCTCGAAATAATAAGAGGGGAGTGGCAGCATTGAACACTTTAAAAAGAATAGGCGTAGCCCTTTTAGGCTTGCTTTTAATAGCCTATTTGTGCTACCACACCCTGGTCGTGCCATATCAAAGCATATCCACCGAGCAGGCTGTAGCTCACACAGCAAGAGATACTATTGAAGTCTCAAATGCCTATATTATACGCAACGAAACCATTATAAGCAGCTCAAGCCACGGCTCCTACCGTTATCTTATAAACAACGGTGAGCGAGTCGCAACCGGTGGAGTTATTGCCAACGTTTATGCCAACGAGGGGGTAGTGAAAAACCTCTCTAAAATAGACGATATTGATCGCCAGATAGCAAATCTTGAGTCTATAAACAACTATTCAGGTGGAGTGGTTGTCGATATCGGTCAGCTTAAAGCGCAGTCACGCACCCAGCTTATCGACCTGCTCAATTCGGTTAACGAGGGTAACTACGCTAAGTCGGATGAGCTCGCTCAAAAGTATTTGACCACCATCAATCGCCGTCAAACTATTATCGGCAACGGAGCTGATTTTTCAAGCCTTATATCAGCCCTCAAGGCTCAGCGCAGTCAGCTTGTCGCTTCAACCGAAAATCCCATAGGTAGTGTCAAAGCCCCCGAAGCAGGCTATTTTGTATCCTCAGTTGATGGCTATGAGGGTCTGATTACCACCGACGATATCGACTCTATAACCCCCGAAATGCTTTCTTCGGTCAAACCCCAAAAGGTTAACGGACAAGCAGTGGGCAAGGTGGTTAGCGACGTTACCTGGTATATGGCTGTCAGCGTCACCTTTGAGCAGGCATTGCAGTTTAAACCCGGCGATAAGATTGATATTGATATCTCAACTTCAAGAGTGGTTACCGTGCCGGCAAAGGTCGAGCGTGTCACAAAGAGCGCTAAAAACAATCAGGCAGTTCTTATCTTTTCATGTAGCTATATGAATAGTGAGCTCTCATCTCTTCGCAAACCCTCTGTTAAGCTTGTGCTTCATACCTATGAGGGTCTTCGTGTGCCAAGCAAAGCCATAAGGGTTAGCGATGGCAAAAAGGGTGTTTATATTTCAAACGGCAGTTCAATGACCTTTGTGCCTGTCAAGGAGCTTTATAACGGCAACGGCTATGTGCTGTGTGAGCGCACCGACCCACTCAAAAACGGTCTGCATATTTATGATGATGTTATCGTGAAAGGGAAGAATCTTTATGACGGAAAGTCACTTGAATAATGATATAGTTCAGCGCTGCGAGCAGTTTGACAGAAACTACGAGTGGGTGCTCGAGCGCATTGAAGAGGCAGCCAAAAAGTCAGGCAGAAAGGCTTCTGATATCCATCTGCTCGCTGCCACCAAAACGATACCCGTCGAGGTAATAAATTACGCCATTTCAAAAGGGCTTAAGCTGATAGGTGAGAATCGTGTGCAGGAGCTGTGTGAGAAGTATGATAGGCTCGACAAATCCTGTGAGCGCCACCATATAGGCCGACTTCAAACCAACAAGGTGTCAAAGATTATCGGCAAGGTATCGATGGTGCAATCGGTCGACTCTATTAAGCTTGCAAACGAGCTGTCAAAGCGTAGCCTTGATGCAGGTCTTGTAACTGATGCACTGGTCGAAATCAACATCGGTGACGAGCAGTCCAAATCGGGCATACCCTATGCCGAAACCGAGCAATTTCTCAGGAGCATTGCCCATTTAGAGGGCATCAAGGTTAGGGGATTGATGTGCATTCCCCCAATATGCGAGAATGATGCCGAAATTCGTTCGTTTTTTAACAAAATGTATGAGTTATTTATTGACATTTCGGATAAAAAAATAGATAATATTAGTATGGACTTTTTGTCCATGGGCATGTCGTGTGATTTCGAGCAGGCCATTGAGTCGGGAGCCAATATAGTTCGTATAGGCTCGGTTTTGTTCGGCGCTCGCAATTATAACTTGATTAAACTTTAAAGGAGAATACATATGGGCTTCAAAGAGAATTTTAAAAACTTCTTTACTCCCGCTGATGACGAGATGGAAGAGGATATCCAGCAAGAAACAAACGAGGTCGAAACCGAAGAGACTTCACGTCGATTTTTTCGTCAGGCTGATGAGCGTTCAACTCGCACCCAAACTCCCAAGGTTGTCAATATGAATAGCGCACCTCAGCTTCAGGTTGTGCTTGTTAAACCCGAAACCTTTGAGGATGGTATCGCAATAGCCGACCACCTTTGCGCTAAGCGCACCGTTGTTGTTAACCTTGAGAATGCACCCAAAGAGGTTGTTCGCCGCCTTGTTGACTTCCTTAGTGGTGTAGCATATGCCAACAAGGGCACCATCAAGCGCGCAGCTAACAACGCATTTGTTGTTACCCCCAACAATGTCGACGTTATGGGTGATGTATTGTTTGAAGAAAACAGCAACAACTCCTTCTATCGTCCCTAATGTCAGACAATATTAATAACGACGATAAACTGCTAAGCGACCGTGTCGGCGATGCTGTCGAAGCAGCAAGATCAAAATATTCTATTCGCTATATAGGTTTTCTTGATGAGCATGGTGTTTCGGTTGCAACCAAAGCGACCCACGGCTGGTGTGGCGTATCCCTATGGGGTGGCTACGATGAGGCAGACCGTGTGCTTATGGCGGTCTATCCCGATTATGTCGAGGTCGACAAGGCTGAGTTCCCCCTCAGAGCAATCACCGTCACTGCTCGCAAAGAAGCTAAACTCACCCACCGCGATTGGCTCGGCAGTCTTATGTCGCTTGGCATAAGGCGAGATGCGGTGGGCGATATATTGACCGATGGCACCTATGCCGTTATCTTTTTAACCGATGGAGTGGCAGACTACGTTTTAGGTCAGCTCGACCGAGTCGGTGGCGAAGGTGTCAAGCTTTGCGAAGGTTTTACGTTACCCCTACCCGGTAGCGGCGGCTTTGAGGATATTCGATGCACCGTAGCATCAGCAAGGCTTGATTGTGTGGTCGGAGCGTTATGCTCGGTCTCACGTGGCAATGCAGCTGAGCTAATCGAATCGGGTGCAGTTGCCATAGATTCCTCTGAGTGCCTTGCAACCAGTCGAAAGGTGTCAGACGGTCAGCGTATCTCAATCAGAGGCAAAGGCAAGTTTATAATCGACAGCACAGGCGATGTAACTCGCAAGGGTCGAATTGTTCTGTGCGCTCGCAAATATATTTGAATTATGAAAGGCAGGAAGAATATATGATTACATCTGAGCAGGCACTGAGCTATCAGTTTCAAAAAGCAGGCATGAACGGCTACCGTGCATCAGAGGTTGACGAGTTTGTTTCAGCTGTTGCCGAAACCCTCAACTTCCAAGAAAGAAAGGTGCGCGATATGCAGCGCATCATAGACGAACTTAAAAAGAATGAAACTATCATTCAAACTACCCTCGTTAATGCACAGAAATTGGCTATGCAGCTGACCGACGATGCAAAGCAGAGCGCCGAAGATGTCTCTGCCGAGGCAGATAAAAAGGCAGCAGAGCTTGTCAGCAATGCTCAGTTGGCTGCCGATGAGACTATAGCTGAAGCCGAAGCAAAGGCTAAGCAGATAGTCGAATCTGCCGAGCAAAACGCTCAGCAGTCACTTCAAAATATGCGTGATGATATCGCTCAGCAAGAGGCAGAGCTTAATGCCGAGCTTGAGCGTCAGCGCAAAATCCTTCAGGCTATGAAGGAGGAGGTGTCTTCCTTCCGTAACGATATGCTCAATCGCTATAAGGCTCAGGTCACCTTGATTAAAGACCTGCCCGAGACCATCCCCGCTGCAGTGGTTGAGCCCCCCGTAAAGATCGAACCCGAGATTATCGAGCCCATAACTGAGGATGATGATGAGAATGAGTTTCCTGTTATCGATGTTACCTCGGCTCAGCCTGTGGTCGAGCCCGACGAGAGCGCAGCAGGCAGCGACCTTCTCAAGCTTATGAATGATATGGCAGAGAATGAGGCTCAAGCAGCCGCAGCTGTCAACGAGGTTGCATCACTCACAAGCGAAAATAATTCTGCCGAAGAACCCAATAATGGCAAATCAGCCACCTTAAACTTTGGTGGATTCAATATTTTAATAGACGACGATGACGATGACAACGATGGTCTTTTCTTCGGTGGCAGAATCCAAGTCGGCGACGATAATAATTAATCGAACTGGAGATAGAATAATGGCACAGGATTACAACGAAACACTTAACCTACTTAAAACAGAATTCCCCATGAGAGCAGGTCTGCCTGACCGTGAGCCCGTAGCACTCGAGAAGTGGTATAGTGAGGAGCTTTACGAGCAGATTATGAAGCGCAACGAGGGCAAGCCCCTTTACGTGCTTCATGACGGCCCTCCCTATGCAAACGGCAAAATCCACCTCGGCACCGCACTCAACAAGATTCTTAAGGATTTTGTAGTTCGCTACAAAAACATGACCGGCTTCAAGGCACCCTATGTGCCTGGCTACGATACCCACGGCCTTCCTACCGAGCTTAAAGCTCGCAAGGCAGCAGGTATGAAGTCTTCAGAGCAGGTTTCACCCCTTGAGCTTCGCAAGCTTTGCCGTGAGTTCGCTCTCGGTTTTGTTGATGACCAGCGTGACCAGTTCAAGCGTCTGGGCGTTTTGGGCGAGTGGGATAATCCCTATTTGACCCTCAAGCCCGAGTTTGTAGCTCGTCAGGTCGAAATATTCGGTGAAATGGCCAACAAGGGCTACATCTATAAGGGCCTCAAGCCTGTTTATTGGTGCCCCGAGTGCCAAACTGCTCTTGCTGAAGCAGAGATTGAATACGCAGAAGATCCTTGCCATTCAATTTATGTTAAGTTCCAGCTTAAAGACGATTTCGGCAAGCTGACTGCTCTGGGCGCAGAGCTTGATAAAACCTATTTCGTAATCTGGACTACTACTACCTGGACTCTTCCGGGTAACGTAGCTATCTGCGTTGGCCCCAACTACGATTACGGCCTTTATAAGGCAAACGGTGAATATTTCGTTATGGCAGAGGAGCTTGCAGCTGCATCTTTTAGCGCTGCAGGTATCGAAGAGTTTGAGCTTATCGCCACCATCGAGGGTCGCGATCTTGAGCTCATGACCACTCAGCATCCCTTCCTTGACCGTGAATCACTCGTTATCGTTGGTGACCACGTCACCCTCGAGAGTGGTACGGGATGCGTTCATACTGCTCCCGGCTTTGGTGTTGACGACTTTGAGGTTTGCCGCAAGTATCCTCAGGTGCCCATGATTGTATCGGTTGATGCAAAGGGTATCCTTACTGAGGATGCAGGTCAGTTCGAGGGTCTTACCACCGACGAGGCCAATAAAAAGATTGCTATCCACCTTGAAGAGACTGGTGCTCTCTTTGCGCTTTCAAAGATTATTCACCAGTATCCCCATTGCTGGCGTTGCAAGTCACCCATTCTTTTCCGTGCTACCAAGCAGTGCTTCTGCTCCATCAAGGCATTCTCCGACGAGGCTCTTGAGGCTATCAAGTCGGTTAAATGGATTCCCGGCTGGGGTGAAGATAGAATCTCAGGCATGGTTCGTGACCGTT
>JAZRMJ010000161.1:0-1465 GCA_045647445.1 Acutalibacteraceae bacterium
GAAGATAAGGTTTATGATCTTATCTATGGTGATGTGCTGGTAATACCTCCAAGTAAGATGCACAAGGTAGTTTTGAACACAACAAATCAGGCTTATGAACGCATAGTGCTATCAATATATAATAACTATATCAACAGCGTCTTAGAGACTGATAAGCAGCTCTTTGATTCATTTAAAGAATTCAGGCATCAAAACAACTTTTTGTTAAACTACAAAGGTGAAAGCCTAGGCTTTATACAGGGTATTCTCAGCAGAATGAACAACAATGATTTAAGCCAAGAATTTAGAAGTTCGATGTTACAATCACTAATCTATATGCTTGTTGAAGGTATTAACAGTCGCTCAAGTGAAGTAGGTCAGCACAAGGATCAACTGATTTCAAACATAATTGAATATATTAACGCTCATTACACAGAGCAGTTATCACTTGATAATATCTGCACTGTTTTTTACGTCAGCAAATTTTATATTAATCGCAGATTTAAAGAATACACCGGTCTGACAATCTATGATTATATATTATCAAAAAGAATAGGTCTTGCAAGACGCTTGATACGAAATGGCGCTACTGCTTATGAAACAGCCGAAAAATGTGGGTTCGGAGATTATTCGACCTTTTATCGAACCTTCACAGCCAAAACAGGTTACACACCAAAAACCTTCAAAAACACACCCGAACAATAAATTATCCAAATACGGATACGATGATAATTCACGTATCCGTGTTTTATTATAAAAAATGAGCTGCTAATCAGCAGCTCATGGTTAGTTAATTATCGGTGGGAATATCGATATCAGCTACAAAGACGTTGACCTTTGAAACAGCATAACCTGTCATGTTTTGAATAGACTTCTTGATATTCTCTTGAACAGCAACACACAAGGACGAGATATTAACACCCACTTTGAGCTTAACATAAATATCTACAACCATAGAATCCTGAGAGATTTTAACGTCTACAGAACGGGTATCCTTGGGTGAGAAAATCTTTTTTAAGCTAGTATTGGGCACAACCTCGCAAACACCATCGATCTCTAATGCAGCGACGGTAGCCATCTTTGCGACAACATCCTCAGATAGCACAATATTATGTCTAGTCTTGTTCTTTATATCCATTTTAGTTGCCTCCTTAGCATCTTACCTTAATATTATAACATAACACTATTCAATTTACAACATCTATTCAACATTAATTATTTTAATATTTTCAAGGTCAATTTGCTTTTGTGATAACACAACGTCTTGAATCTGCAAAATCTCTGAATTTTCAAGTGGTTTAGATTTAACAACAACGTTTATATTATTATCGTTAATCACAGCAATACATTCACTAAAACCTTTAGCCTTAACCAAAGATTCAATGTTAGACTCTAACTCAATTGATGAAACAATTCTCATATGCTCATTAATTGCTTTACTAATTTCTTGGTCTGTTGCTTTAACAGACTTTTGAATTTCTTCTAA
>JAZRMJ010000162.1:0-2603 GCA_045647445.1 Acutalibacteraceae bacterium
GATCATGTATGCAACCTTCTGACCACCACCCTGGATAGTAACGTCGTTCTGATACTGTGGAGTAGCAAGGTTCATGAAGTACTTGTACCACTGAGTATTGTGGTTGTAACCCTTGTCAGTGAAAGTAGACTTGATGTAATCTGCAGTGTAGATACCTGATCTTACCCAGAAATCCTTCAACTCATCACCACTCATCACATTTTCATAGATAGTTGTGTTAGCAAGAGTTGACATACCATACTGTGAACGTACGGTGATAGACGCTCTCTCATTGTAAGAACCAGCCTTTGTAGTAACAAATACTACACCGTTAGCCGCACGTGAACCGTAGATAGAAGTAGCGGCAGCGTCCTTAAGGATGCTGATGCTCTCGATATCGTTAGGGTTCATCGCCATGATTGAACGGCTTGATGAAGGAATACCGTCAATCACATAGAGAGGAGTTGAACTTGCACCGAGTGATCCCACACCGTGAAGTGTCATTGATACAGCGTTGTCACCAGCTACACCTGAGTAAGAAAGAACTGAAAGACCTGCAACCTGACCCTGAAGCTGATCAAGGGCTGAAGATGAAGGTGCGTTCTTAAGAGTCTCAGAGTTTACTGTCTGAACGGAACCAACGAGGGAACTAACCTTCTTTGAAGAACCGTAACCAACAACAACAGTCTCCTCAAGGAACTCAACGTCAGCCTCAAGAGTTACGTTAATAGTTGTTCTACCAACAACATCAACCTCAACAGCTGAGTAACCAACTGCTGAAACTACGAGAACAGCTGAAGAAGGAGCACTAAGTGTGTAATTACCATTGACATCTGAAGGAACACCATTAGTTGTGCCCTTAACCATTACCGATGCAAATGGAATACCTTCGCCTGTAGAAGCGTCTTTAACAACACCTGATACTGTCACGTTCTGAGCAGTAGCGGCGATTGTTACAAGAGCCAACAGTGCACTGAAAAAAAGTTTTGCTTTTTTCATAAGCATTTACATTAATTAAACAAAAAGTTATACTAACTACGCGTTTTTTCTGAACAAGCTGTTTTAACCGCACTCCCGAAGGGGGTTTTTCAAAATGCGATTAAGGTGCAAAATTAGAAAATTATTTCAAATTACCAAATAATATAAGTGCTGATTTTGAGTAAGTTAACAATGCGAGAAACAGACATCTCATCTGTTTTGCTTACAATTTTTTCTCAAATAAGTCCTCTCTACTTACAATTCTTAAGCAATATATTTAATAATTGGCAAATGAGTTGAAAAAAGAGGGTCTGCAACTAATAACAGTATTATTGAGTAGATATTTACTTTTTTATATATTTGTATGTTGAACAATTTACCACAATCATATGAAGAAATTTTATATCTATTTCTCGTTAGGACTTATTTTGCTTAGCGCTTGCAGCAAAGAGACCAACACTCCACTTCCTGAAGAGCCGGAGATCTCCGTAGAAGAAAGCATTGAGCTTGCTACCAACGTCCAAGGCGTTGCTACAGTGAAGTTTACAGAAGAGATGACTGCTTTGCTCAAGGACGACCTCAATAGCGGAAAGCTTATTACAAAGTCTTCAGCACTTAACTCTTTTGTAGAGTCTCTTGGCATCACCTCTATCGAGCAGGTATTCCCTACCGATCCAAGATGGGAAGAAAGACACAAAAGGGCCGGTCTTGACAGATGGTATTATATAAGGTATGATGCCGGCAAAGCCGTAGCCACCAAAGCTGCTGCTGAGATCGGAAGCATCCCGGGAGTTGAGATCTCCGAGCCGGTCAGAGCGATCCGGACCTACTCTGTCCCTAATGACCCTCGTTACAGTAATCAGTGGGGTTTCAATGCAGACTCGGGCATCAATATCAATGTAGAAAATGTCTGGGCAAACTACACCACAGGCAGCTCAAAGGTGCTTGTGGCTGTCACCGATGGCGGTGTGCAGGTCGATCATCCTGATCTTCAAGGCAGCGTGCTCCCGGGCGGCAACGGACTAAGCATGAACTTCGTCAAAGATAGTTATCAGATCCCTGCTGACGATCACGGCACACATGTCGCCGGTGTGATCGGCGCGATCAGAAACAACGAAGTGGGTGTGGCGGGTATCGCCGGAGGAGATGCTCAAAAGGGCGTCAAAGGTGTATCCATCATGTCTTGCGCAATTTTTGATGGCGACAAGTCAGCAGACGCAACTCCTACCTATGTATATGCTGCAGACAACGGCGCCGTAATCTCGCAAAACAGCTGGGGATATGTTATTGATTTGGACAACAACGGATCACTGAGCAAGGAGGAAATGGATAGAGCAAGAGGTCTAACTCTTGGCGCAGCGATGAAAGACGCGATCAACTACTTCATCACATATGCCGGTTGCGACAACAATGGCGAGCAGCTTCCTGACTCGCCGATGAAAGGTGGTATCGTCATATTCGCCGCAGGCAATGATGCTTTTGACTACGCAATGCCAGCTATGTATGAAAAGGTTCTTGCTGTGGGTGCAATCGATAAAGATGGTACAGCTGCAAGTTTCTCAAATTATGGCGAATGGGTAGATATCTGCGCTCCAGGCACATCAATCCTCAGCACAGTTAGCGGAGGACAATATGGCAATATGCAG
>JAZRMJ010000163.1:0-9566 GCA_045647445.1 Acutalibacteraceae bacterium
TATAACAGCCATCACAAAGGCAATGCCGAGTGCTACGCCAACGCTGTCAACTGCAATATCGCTAAGCTGAAATGACCTGCCCTCAACAAATAACTGATGCACCTCATCCGAAATGGCATAAACAGCTCCTGCCACCCAGGCAAGCAAAGCATAAGCTCTCTTGCCACCAAATGACGTTCTGACAGCGCTATAGCTCAGCACCCCAAGCAGTGCAAACTCAGATAAATGGCCAAAACTTCTGACTATACCCTGAAGACCCTCAACAAGACCGTTTAGCTTTGCGCTATCCATATCATGCACAAACAAAGTTATGACTCGCCTTATAAGCGACCCGCTCATTGCACCCGACGAGGCAGCGTCTTTAGCCGACATTGAGAATATAAAAGCGCACCATAAAATGGTCAGCATCCAAAACAGAGCGCAAAAAACACGTCTTGTTTTACTCATTTGCAACCAGCTTGTTATTTTTAATGCAGGGGATAGCCTTTAAAATGCCCATAAACTCATCGTTATGATTTTGGTAAAGCTCACGGGGGGTGCAATCATATTTTTTGCACAGCATAGCGGCGTAGCCGATAACCTCGCCCATCATACCACCTGTTCTCATAACTCGAGAGGTGCCAAGCGCATCATGGGTAACGCTTATATTTCTGCCTGCCATAAACAGATTATTAACATTGCGAGAGTAAAGAGCTCTGTAGGGAATAAAATAAGGGGTCTTAAATGGCTCGTGATAATCCTTAGTTATAAAGGCGTCACCCTCGTGGAATGCGCCGTAGAAACGACGGTCGGGATAATGCACGTCAAAATTCCACGTCGACGGAACGCAGGAGTCGGGATACTCGACACCCTTATAAACGTCGCTTTTTGTCATTATAATATCACCTAGCAGGCGACGGCTCTCACGTTTGCCACCTATGTGAGCGCAAAAACCAACCTTGTGGTTGGGATAGGTCTTGTCGTGGTTTTTAAGAGCATCCATAGCACCATACATAGCGCGCAGATTAATATCTCTTGCGATTTCTGCCTCTTCGATGGGGTCACGCTCACAGCCACCCTCCCAGAACCAGCAACCAAGAGACTTCTCACGCTCGTTGTTATAAACGTCTTTAACACCGATTCGACCCGGAATGTCTATACCCTTAAGGTCAATCGCCCATGGGCAGGAGGGGAAGGATTGAGGCTCATCTGTTTCTTCAACAAACCAGCAGTTGGTCATACCCATGTGACCGTTGGTGGTTATCTCAAAGTCAGCACCTGCAAGAGCGCCAACAGTAGCATCACCCGTGCAATCGGTAAAAAGACGACCACTGATTTTTTTGCGATTGCCGTTTAAATAATCCCAAGCAGTGACCGATTTGATAGAACCGTTTTCAGACTCAACGTCGGTTATAATGTGACCCATAAAGAGGGTTATGTTATCTTCAGCCTTTAAAAGAGCGAGTTTTTTATCATCCTCATAGTTTTCGGGCTGATTATCGGCACCGTAGTGGCCGACCTTGCTCTGCTCAAGCTCGTTTATGATGTTGCCAATGCCTGCAAAGGGTTCATAATGAGTTTTGCCGCCAAGCCAAACTCTGACCTCTGAGCTGTTGTTGCCACCGACAACGGGTCTATCCTGAATAAGGGCTACCTTGAGCCCGTTTCTTGCAGCTGAAAGAGAGGTGCATATGCCGGGTATACCACCACCACAAACAACAATGTCAAACTCACCGCTATCAATCGGTTGCTCAAAGCCACCCGACTCGTATATAAACTGAGTAACTTCGTCGGGAGTTTGCGGCAAACTGATTTTTTCATCCTCTGCCAAAACTATCATACCGATTCGACCCTCAAAGCCGGTTAAATCGTGAAGCGTCAGGGTGTGCGCACCCTCAGATAGAGTGAGCTTTTCGCCCTTTTCCCAGCCCCATTTTGGGCTCTTAACACCAAACCTGTCGCCATTTTTTTGACCGTCAATTTTAATCTCAAAAGCACCCGGTGCATACTGAGGCTTCCACGGAGCGACCCAGTTATAGGTGTAAGCAAAAAGGTGATACTCACCTGCATGTTCCATCTTAAACTCGATAGTAGCATCCTTAACTGGGGTGCCGATACCGTGAGCGAGCAGGTAGGGGGTGCCCATGGTGGTTACAAATTGAGTGTCAAGCACCCATCCACCCATTTGTTTAATCTCGGGAGCGGTTATAACTATTTTATTCATGCTTTATCATCTCCTGAATTTATCAATAAGCCATTTGAGTGACGACTCAAAATTAACACCATACCAGCGTTTGTCGGGGTCGCTGACCGTATCGGCAATCGACTGCGCAGTAAAGCCTACTGCAATATCGGTTGCCTCTTTGAGATCACAGCCCTTAGTCATTGCTGCCACAAAGGAGCTGGCAAAAACGTCCCCCGTGCCATGAAAACGAGCGTCAATCTGCTCGCAGAAGCTACTAAAGAATGTGCCGCTTTTGCTATCGTAGCCCATCGCACCGAGCGAGTCGCCGTTTTTAACTCCCGTCATCACGGCAATGTGAGCGCCAAGTTCACAAAGCCTTGGCAGCATAGCCTTGACCTCGTCGGCAGTAGCCGTCAGCGGAATATCATCCATTCCCAGCAGCAGAGCCGCTTCGGTAAGATTAGGTAAAATAATATCAGCCTTTTTGCACAGTCTTTTCATGCCCTTTGCAAAATTTCGGTCAAAGCCTGAATATAGCTTGCCGTTATCGCCCATAACGGGGTCGATAACTACAAGGCAATCATCACGCCTATTATTATCAATAAATCGCTCGACTATCTCAATTTGCTCGAGTGAGCCGAGATAACCTGTGTAGATGGCATCAAATATAATGCCTTCTTCTTTTAAATGCTCTGCAATCGGTTCAATTCGGTCGGTCAGGTCGGTGAATTCGAAACGATTGAATGCAGTGTGGGTCGACAGCACAGCAGTCGGAATAACTGCCGTTTCAATCCCCGCAGCTGATATGATGGGTAACGCTACCGTTAGTGAGCATTTGCCAACACATGAAATATCTTGAATTGTAATAACCCGTTTCACTCAGCCACACCTCATTTCTTTTTAAAAATAATCAGCTTGCTTGCAATGTAGTTTAGAATAATAACGATTACGTTGGTCACAAGCTTCATCACAAGACCGTCAACGCCGATAAGGTCAACGAATATATACATTATAATAAGCTCAATGACTCCCGATGCAACACGGCACAATACAAAGCTTGTCGCTTCTTTGACGGCAATGCTCGGGGCCCACGATTTGCTCTCAAAAACAAACAGCTTATTTGTAAAAAAGGCGAATGCTACCGCAACCACCCACGCAACAACAGTCGATACAACGTTAGGTATACCTGACAGGTTGTAGCATAGGTAGTAAACTATGATGTTAACAGCAGTTGTCAGCACCCCGAAAAAGAGATAACTTATAACGCCTCTATATTTTTTAAATAAAGACTTAATAAAATCCATAAAGCACTCACTGTTAATAGATTTTTAGGCTGGTTGAGCCTTCTGTCAGTATACCCCTAGCGGCTTTTTATGTCAAGAATAATAGTTAAAACAAAAATCAAACCTCCTACGGTTAAAAACCATAGGAGGTTAAAATCATTTTACCACGATTCACCGGGGGATGAAATGCGTGAGTAGTCGCAAAAACGAACGATACCCACCTTACCGGTCACTGCCTGACGCTCACTTTCAAGAGGCTCGATAGCTTCAATATCACCTGTAACAAAGCGATAAATAATCAAACGGGTCGATTTTAGTCGAGCAATAACACCACCCAAACGAGCATCGATTATCTCAAAGCCCTCAAGCTTGCACTCATCAAGCCAAAGGTCAAGCCTGCGCTCACGAAGCAGTTCAACTCGCTCAATCAAAGGAGCGATTGAGTGATTGACTATCTTTAGTAGCTCGGCATTGTTTTTGTCTTTATAGGCTTTAGTAATGCGTAGCCCCAAATCCCACTTAAGCTCAAGCACAGAGCATAGCGTTGAATAGTATAGGTTAAGGTGCTCGTTTTTGTCGTTCTTCTTTGCGAGCTCTTCAAATTGAAGCGACAGTCTTCTGTAGTGGCCGGTCAAATCACCGAGGCTGGATGCATACTTCATATAAGCATCCATCACACCGCAGAGGGGGTCTTGATAGAGGGCGTATTTATCAAAGCAGTTATCGTGATCGCATTGGTCAGCAAAGTTATTAATATCATCCTGAAGCATCCATGAAGCGTAATCCATACCCGAGACCCAAAGCAGCTTCTTTTTAAAATCTATGCGACTATATTCGGGGCTGTAATTGTATTCAGCAAACATGGTCATGCCAAGCAATCCGGTTTCAACTGGGGTTTCGCAACCGTCATCACCCCAAAGAGTGGTAAAAACGTTGCGCACACCTTTTGAGCAACAAGCCGACAGAGCTGTTTCGGTCGAAACAATGGTTCTGCGATGGCAGGGCACAGCACCACCCCAGCGCCACGCACCACCTGCAAAAAAGGTGTTAGGGTCGTCTGCAAGGCGAATATCTAACTTTTCAAGGTAGCTGTCGACCTTTTCGTCGTAATAATTCCAATAAACAAGATGGGTGTTAGCGGGTCGGTTACCCGTCAACTCGCTACCCTCACCGCGATAAAACATATCATCCCAAATGAGCAGCTCGAAGCCGTGTTTTTGAGCGAGCAAGCTGACGATCTCGATTTGTCGGGTCATAACCTGCTTGCGTGTCTGATAACCATTGTGGTCAAGGTATTTGCCGCGACCAACATGATAAGCCTCATCCATCCCAGCGTGTAAGCGCTTAGTTTTGAAGCAACGCTTCATGGTATCAAACATACGGTCGATAAGGTCAACCACTTCGGGCTTGCCAACCTCGAGTATGTCGCCCAAATCGCCATATTTATTTTTAATGGTATCGTAGCGCAAAAAGGTGTTCAAATGAGCAAGGGTCTGAATGCAGGGAATGACCTCAATGCCCAGTTTAGAAGCAAAGGCATCTATCTCTTTTAACTGCTCCTCGGTGTATGCACCACGCAAATAGCCAAATAACGGCTCACCCTCTAATTGATATACGTCTTCCATATACATTAAATAGGTGTCTATACCAAGCATTGCCATGGTGGATATGAAGCGTTTTGTATATTCCATGTTTAAAACGCCGTTACGCGAGTGATCATACATAGCACCGCACATATCAAAACGAGGTTTTTCATGTGTTTCAAAGGCCTTGCCCTGCTGAAGAATGTGGCCAACAGCGCGATAAAAGGCAGGGTCATTAGGGTAGGTTATTACAGCCTTTCGGCCATTAAAAAAGACACTGAGCTCGTCGCCTTTATTTGCGACAAGCTTAATGCCTTTGTCTGAAATTCTGAAATTAAAGTATTCACTTAAAATGGAAAGGCCATCTACAAGTTGCTGAGGAAGCTGTTTAACGTTAAGCCCTGTAACGCGCATCTTAAGCACTCTCCTAAAACAAAGTCAAACCTCGTCAAGCTGATTCTAACATAGACATTTGGTTGAATCAATCAACAAAACGATTGACAATCTTTGAATTAGGACAATAGTTCACTTAAAATGATGATATCAGCAATTAGAGCTCAGCCATGTACTGCTTGATAGCGATTTTAAGCTCCTCGGCAGAGCCGTTGTTTGTAATAAAATGGTCTGCGATAGATATTGGTCCGCCTTTTTCGAGATTCTCAATCTCAGAGAAATCACGGGTGGTAGCCTCTTGCTCGGTTAAGGGGCGAATGGTGCGATTTGCAAGGCGAGAGTAGCGCACCCTGCGATCGGTCACAATAGCGAGCACACTTAGCTTATCGCCCAGTTTTTCGCGCAAAAATTTATATTCTGACCAAGAGTATAAGCCGTCAAGCACAACATTGCCCTCGCTGGCATATTGCTCAATGCGATCAATAAGAAGCACAGCGTATGCAGCAAGACCATGCTCACGGCGAAGTTCCTCACGAACGCTACGCTCGTTGGCTTCGTTTTTGGGCAAGCCTCGTCTCTCAAGCTCCTCCATGGTAACGCCGCCAAAATAGACCGAGCGCCAACCTGCCTCGGTGAAGACCTCGGTAACTACCGATTTGCCTGAACCACACATACCAACAACTGCAACAATTTTACCGTTAGACATAATTTATTACCTCTTTTATTTTTAATCAATCACTGCTTTGACGGTCTAAAGTCAAACCATAGTTAGACATAAAGGTGTCAAGAAATTCGTTTGCCGCATCGAGCCCCAGCTCTCTTATAGCCTTTTCGGTCGATTTTTCGGCATCGCTGAATTCCTTGTTGCCCATCTCGCGCTCTTCAATGCATTTAGCCAGTGCGCTGAGCTTATCGGCAGCTTTAATAAAGGGAATATAATCTTTATCCTGCTCATTCTCGATTATAAGCGCAGATATATCCTCTCTCATATAATCGGGCAAATAACCGATAAGTCGGTCGCAAGCGGCCTTTTCAGCCGATTGATAAGCTGCTCTTATTTCGGGGTTAAAATACTTAACGGGGGTGGGCATGTCACCCGTTATAATCTCTGATGCATCATGAAACATCGCAAGGCATGCGGCATGCTCAGGGTTTAAATTGCCGCCAAATCTACGGTTGTGAATAATAACCAGAGCGTGGGCTATAAAGGCTGTGTCAAGGCAATGCTCGCTAAGGGTTTCGTTTCGGGTGTTTCGCATCAAACCCCAACGATTAATATATTTCATGCGCGATAGCATAGCATAAAAATTGCTTTTCATTATAACAATCCCATCCACTCTGTAAAATTCTCTTTATTATTATACCATTATCTGTTATAATATCAATATACTATTTTTATCGGCAGATGGAGGCGTGGCAAATATGATGCTTATTAAAAAGCAAAAAGAGCGCTATGGTCAGGCGTTTTTGTTGGGGCTTTTAGTGGCTACAGCTTTTTTCGGCTACTTTATGCTGACCGAAAGAGGTCTGTTTCTATATTACGGCGATTTCAACGTTCAACAGATACCCTTCTACAAACTGGCTCACGGTGCTGTCAGAGATGGCAATATCTTTTGGAATTGGCACACCGATTTGGGTGTAGACTTTATCGGTTCATATAGCTTTTATTTAATAGGCAGTCCCTTCTTTTGGCTGACCTTACCCTTCCCAAATTCGTGGGTGCCATATCTGATGGGGCCACTTCTTATACTCAAATTTGCCACGGCATCCCTCACAGCCTATTGCTATTTGCGTCGCTTTGTAAGATACACCCACAACGCTCTTATAGGTGCGCTTATATATGCCTTTTCAGGCTTTTCGGTTTACAATGTTTTCTTTAACCATTTTCATGAGGCGATAGTCTATTTTCCGCTATTGCTGCTGGCTATGGAGCTGTTTGTAGCAGAGAACAAGCGTGGTCTGTTTGCCGCAATGGTCTTTTTGTGCGCCCTTAACAACTACTATTTCTTTTTTGGTATGGCGCTCTTTTGCATTATTTATTTTGCAGTTAAAGTCATATCAAAAAGCTGGCAGATATCCTTCTCCCGTTTCATGTGGCTCTTTTTTGAAGCGCTTATCGGCACCCTCATGGCGGCTATGATATTGCTTCCGACCTACTTTACCGTTATCGGCAACGAGCGTGCGACCAGCTTTATTGCAGGCTGGAGTGGCCTTATCTATGATAGGGAGCAGATAACTCTTAACGTTATTCAAAGCTGGTTCTTCCCACCCGATAACCCTGCAAGACCCGTCTTTTTCCCCGGTGCCGACATTAAGTGGTCATCAATCAGTGGATGGATGCCTTTAATCGGCATGACGGGTGTTATCGCATGGCTCCAAACCTGCAAATGCACCTGGCAAAAGCGACTTTTTACTGTTTGTGCCTTTATGGCGCTCATACCCGTGCTTAACAGCGCCTTTTCAATGTTCAACTACGGCTATTACGCCCGATGGTTTTATATGCCCATTTTGATTGGCGCGCTAATGACGGCTCAAGCCCTTGAGCGCACCGATATTAACTGGGCTGCAGCTTTTCGCTGGAGCATAGGCATAACTGCCACCTTCACCATTGCTGTAGGCTTGTTCCCCGGTTGGTATAATCACGACCGTCAGTGGCATGAATTCGGTCTGTTCAATGACTCGCAGTCTGACAATCCCATGTATCGCATTCGCTTCTGGGTCGAATGTGCAATCGCTATTATCTCGCTTTTTATTTTCTTGATTCTCATAAGCTATCGTGGGGGAGTCAAAAAGCGCAAGCCCGAGGTTAGCGAAGGGCAGTATATTTCGGCTATCCGAAAGGCTCAGCCCATATTCTGGCGACTGTGCGTTATCTCAATATGCGTTGTAACTGTTATCTATGCAAGCTGCCATTTAGCATGGGGCAAAATGAGTGGCGACAACGTTGATTTTATGATTGATAATCTCATTCACGGCGCCGAAAAGATAGAGCTCGATATCAACGATGGTGAGCGAATCGACGTTTATGAGGGCACCGACAATACGGGCATGTTTTTAGGCTATCCCACCATTCAGGCTTTCCATTCCAATGTGCCCGGCTCGGTCTTTGAGTTTTATGACTATGTCGACGTCGATAGAGGTGTCGGCTCAAGACCTACAGCGCAGGATTACCACATCCGTGGCTTGCTTGCAGTCAGATACCTTATCGACTATCGTGGCAATAACGACGGCTCAAACTTTATCAATAATGAGGCTCGCGAGTGGGAGGATGCTGAGGCTATGCCCGGCTTCACCTATATTGACCATCAAAACGATTACGATATTTATAAAAACGATTGCTTCATACCCTACGGCTTCACCTATGATTATTGCATAACGAGGGATGCTATCGATAGCTTTTTCGGTAGCAGCCGCGCAGCAATGCTTCTCAAAGCTATGCTGGTGACCGAGGAGCAGGCCAAAGCCTACTCCGATTGCATGACCCGAATAGTCAATTACGATACTGCACCGGGTCTTGATAATATCGGTAAGCAGGCTTATGTTGAGGATTGCAAAAAGCTTCAGCAAAACGTTGTCAGCAAACCCCTAAAGGTTGATAACTATGGCTTCACAAGTGAAGTCACTATGCCTCGCAAAAACCTTGTTTTCTACGCCATTCCCTACGAAAAGGGCTGGTCAGCCACCGTCGATGGCAAGCCTGCCAGAGTCGAAAAGGTCAACTCAGGTCTTATGGCAGTTTTAGTGCCTGAGGGTGAGCATACCGTCCGTTTCACCTATAAGACCTCGGGTCTTGTGTTGGGCATTATAATCAGCATCACTGCAGCTGCAATTTTGTGTGTCTATGTTGTTGTTTTCTATCGCCGTCGCAAGCAAAATCCCGACCGATTTGTTGTTACAAACGTCGAGAGAGAAGCGCTCATGGCTGAATGGAATCGTCAGGATACTGCTGAGCTCGCTTACAGCGACACCCTTATCGATAATGAGGTCGAGGTCGGCAAAGAGCTTGTAGCTATGATTAAATCTGCCTTCTCAAAAAAGCCAACCCCAAAAAAAGAGAGTGAGCCCGGATTGAACGAGAGCGAGGTTCCACCCGAGGGTGAATAATTAAAAATCAAAAAATCAGGTATCGATTTAATCGATGCC
>JAZRMJ010000164.1:0-2080 GCA_045647445.1 Acutalibacteraceae bacterium
CGTTAGCTGTGGATGGTCAAAGCCGACCACTCCTTTAGCTTTGAGCTCGCTGACCGACATTACAGCCGAGCGATTGACAAGGTCGAGAAAATTCTTTTCGTATAAATAAATCAGGTCGGGCGCTATACCCGCTGAGTAATCAGACAAAAACTTCTTTTCCCAATCCTGCCATTCGGTTAAAACGGTTGTAACCGAACCGGAAAACTCATCATCATAATATGTAAGAAAATCTTTATATTTCTCACGGTCGGGGGCTTTAGCGCCAACCGAGCCACCATCGAAACTATAGACGGTGATGTTGCCTGTTTTTGTTAAAGCAGCTTCAAGCTGTTGCTCAGCAGTGTTGTCGGCATCGCTGCGACTAAACGCTGAGCAACCACCGTTAATTATTACCAATATAACGGCAACGACGCCGGCGCATAAAATGCGCCGGACGTTCATTAGCCGAACAATATTATTTATCAATCTTCTACAGCATTTTCCATCTCAAGAGCTGCCTGCTCAAGGAAGATGTTCTTGCGAGATTCAAGAATTTCAGTAACGCCACCTGCGTTGCTATAGAACTGATCCCAGAAGGGCCACTGTCCGCCCCAGAGAGAGCCAACACCCATGAAGAACGCGTTCTTAGCCTTGAGGTCGTAGTCGCTGAAGAGCTCATAGTGCTTATCAGTGTAGCAAGCGTAGTCATCATCAGGATACTTGTCGCCCTGAGTCTCTCTAAATACCTTCTGAGCAAGGATGTAGTTTACAGCACCCTGAAGGTTCTTAGAAGCAGAAGAAACAGCGAAGCCGTTGATATCGCCAGGCATTGTGCCGTTCTTGTTATCTGCGCCCTTGGGGAAAGGAATAACTTCCCAGTTGAAGGTAACTTCGTTATCAACGATGAAGCGACCTACGTTTTGCTTAAGAGCACCAACCATGCCTATACGGCCAGCATGCCAAGAAGCGTTCTGGGTACCAGCCTTGGTGGTGTGATAGAGCTCATAAACCTTCTCAAGACCGTTGATAACATTGATAGAATCAAAGTTGTCAAAAATCTTGCCGTCCTCATCCATCTCGAGGAGGTAGCCTTCGTTTGCAACTACAAACCAGTTAAGGTCCCAACCGTTGTAACCAAAGGTATCCTCGAAACCGTCGTTATCGAGGTCCTTAGTGATCTCGGTAGCGCACTTGATAAGGGTATCGATATCCCACTTACCTTCGTTGTAGTACTCTACGGGAGACTTAACGCCGTGCTCTTTATAGAGGTCGGTGTTAACGCCGATGTAAACTGCGCTTGCGCTATCAGTTGCAATACCGTAGTTTTCTCTCTTGTAGGTGAAGTTTGCCTGCATGAGCTCTTTGTCGGGCTCGAAAGCAGGGTGGTCAAGAGCAACTACGCCCTTCTCAGTGAGGTCTTCAACTGAGTAAACCATCTTCTGGTTTGCAGCCTTTGGCCACAGTTTGTACCAAAGGTAGATAACGTCGGGACCTTCGCCTGCAGAGAACTCGGTGATAAAGGTCTGCTCCCAGCCCTCCCATTGCTTATGTGCGTAAACAAGGTTACCACCATAAATCTCAGAGAAGTAGGTTTGGAATGCCTTCTCATAGTTTGAGGGGCCATCTTTTTCAGAAGCGTATGAGTAAACTGAAATGTCTCCTGAATTGCGAAGGGCCTCCATGACCTCAGCGCTAACGTCTGCTACACCACCGGGGATGTCGCCTGCAAGGCTGAAGGTTTCTTCCGGTTTGTCGCCGTCGGTGCTCTTACAAGATGTAGCACAGAGACAGAGCGAGCAAACAAGAACGGTGATAATAATCATAGAGATTATTTTCTTCATGTGGATCTAACCGCCTTTCATAAATATATAGATTCTGCAGTTATTGTATAATATGTACTTTAACCTACAATAATCCTACTCTATTTTAACACATTTTTTCTAAATGTGAACTGGTTTAACAAACATTTCATTTTTTTCGGCATATTGCATATTTCGACGACTCTCTGTATAGTCAAACAGCACAATAAAATTGGTAATTTTTGTGACAAAATTTTGTTTGTCTTGTTAATCATTGACATTCGTTGCAAAAGAAGTCGGAT
>JAZRMJ010000165.1:0-9276 GCA_045647445.1 Acutalibacteraceae bacterium
GGCACCACCCGATTCACCGGTGTTATTAAACTGAACCCAAACCCATCCGAGCACACCAATAATGGTTATAACAAGCACACTTGCTACACCGGCAAGAATGGGAACGATTGAGCTTTTTCTGCGTCGAGGAGGCTCATCATATGCCTCATCATTGCTTGATGACAAAATCTCATATTGCTCCTCAGGCTCATCCTCACCGTAAAGCATGCTAATCTTTTTAGCAGCGCTGGTATCGGCAGGTTTAACGGGAGGTGCAGCAGGCGTAACCTGTGGCACAGGAGGAACATTGTTTGTAGGCACTGTTCTGATATCGACATAGCGAGTAGGGCTATTGTCGACAAACTGAGTGTCATCATATTTAAAGGTGACGGTCGGGTCACGACGAACCTGCTCAAGGTCACGCAAAATCTCGGCATCTGAATGATAACGCAGAGCAGGCTTTTTGCTCATTGAGCGCAAAACTATCTGCTCAAGGCCGACAGGGATAGAGGGGTTAATTTTGCGAGGCTGCTCAGGCTCGTTATTCATATGCATAAGAGCGATGCTGACGGCATTGCCACCATCAAAGGGCAGGGTGCCTGTTAGCATCTCATACATAACGACACCGACAGAATAAAGGTCGGTCTTTTCGTCTATTGCGTCGCCACGAGCCTGCTCGGGGCTGATATAATGAACGCTGCCGATCGCCTTATCGGTGAGGGTATGCTGATTGCTGCGAGCAAATCTTGCGATACCAAAGTCGGTAACCTTAATGGTGCCGTCGCTCAGGAGCATAATATTTTGAGGTTTAACATCACGATGAACAATGCCCTTATCGTGAGCATGCTGAAGCGCACGAAGAATCTGAACGGTGAAATAGAGTGCATCCTTCCAGCCGAGGGCTCCATGACGCTGCATATACTCTTTAAGGGTTATGCCGTTGATATACTCCATAACGATATATTGAAAGTTATCGCCAAAGCTAACATCGATAACCTTAACAATATTGGGGTGAGAAAGCACAGCGATTGCCTTAGACTCGTTTCTGAAACGGTTTAAAAACTCGCTGTTGCGAACGAACTCCTCTTTTAAAATCTTTATGGCAACAATTCTATCATCTATGCAGTCGTAGGCTTTGTAAACTACAGCCATACCACCGATGCCTATTATCTCGCGTATTTCATAGCGAGCATCTAATCTTTTGCCGATAAATTTATCCATCATCTGAAATTTCCCCTTCATCAGAGTGAAAGTATAACGACGGTTATATTGTCTGCACCGCCACGTTCATTTGCAAGCTTGACCAAATAGTCGGGGCACTCATAAAAGGAGTGCTCTTTAAAAATTGAGAGCATGTCATCAGGCTCAAGCTGACCACTAAGGCCGTCGGTGCATAGCAGTATGGCATCGCCCTCTGAGAGGTCAACCTCATTATGCTCGACTATTATGCGATCATTAACACCAAGCGCCCTCGTAATAATATTGCGATGGGGATAGGTTTTTGCCTGTTCACTGGTTATTTTGCCCTCTTCGATAAGCTGCTGAACATAAGAGTGGTCTCGGGTGACCTGAGTTATCATTTCGCTATTAAATCGATAAGCGCGCGAATCGCCTGCGTGGGCAATATAAGCTACACCACCAACCAGCACACAGGCTACAACGGTGGTGCCCATTCCTGCGAGCAGAGCATCTTCTTTTGACATATCATAAACGCTTATGTTGGCAGCGTTGATAGCCGAATCAAGCATAGCTAAAATGGAGCTCGATCTCATTCCGTCTCGATAGGTGGAGGATATGCGCTCGCTGATTACTTTAACTGCAGTTGCGCTGGCGATGTTACCACCATTGGCACCACCCATGCCGTCACAAACGACAGCCCAAGCAACTCCACCCGGTAGCTCACCGGTGGAATAAGCATCTTGATTGGCTCGTCTGACTTTGCCTATATCAGTCTTTGATACTATTCGCATTTTAACTCACTCCCCTATCCTTGAAGTTTGCCTAAAAAATCTTATCACATTATTTAGCCAATTGGAAGTAACAATATTGTAACTATTTATTGTAAGTCTGCCTTAGCTGACCGCAAGATGCCGATATATCGGCTCCAAGGGTACGACGGATGGTGGTGTTGATACCCTTCGACTCAAGTATGCCTTTAAAACGCTGCAAACGAGACGCATCGCTACGCTCATAATCATTCTCACGAATTTCATTTGCAGGTATAAGATTTACATGGCATATCATGCCTTTGAGCTTTCTAGCCAATTCATTGGCACACTCATCTGTATCATTGACACCTTTTATCATGGCGTATTCAAAAGATATACGTCTGCCCGTAGCGTTTATATAATCTCTGCAGGCAGTCAGCAGCTCGTCCACCTTCCACTTTTTGTTGATGGGCATCATTTTGGTGCGTATGTTATCGTTAGGTGCGTGAAGGGATATTGATAGGGTCAGCTGCAGCTGCTCCTCCATTAAGCGATAAATGCCGTCGACTCTGCCACAGGTGGACAGGGATATATGTCGCATTCCTATGTTTAGCCCGTCAGGGTGGCTGACAAGCTTTAAAAATCGCAACACGTTATCGTAATTATCAAAGGGCTCACCCATGCCCATTAAAACTATGTTAGATACTCTGACACCACATGAGCGCTGAGCCGCCATTATCTGAGCGAGCATCTCTGATGCAGCAAGGCTTCTATCTAGCCCATTAACGGTTGACGCACAAAATGAACAGCCCATGCGGCAGCCTATCTGGGTGGATATGCATATGCTGTAGCCATGCTGATACTTCATAAGCACACTTTCGACAAACAGACCATCATTCATTCTGAAAAGAAATTTGACCGTTTCGTCAAGCTTTGAATCGAAGCGTGCTTCAACCATTGCATTAGCAAGGTAGCCCTTTTCGTTTAACTGCAAACGAAGTGCGTTTGGCAAATTAGTCATTTCATCGAAGCTTTCTGCTCCCTGCTGAAGCCATGAAAAAAGCTGTTTCGCTCTGAATTTGGGCTGACCGAGGTCTGCCATAAGCCCTTCAATTTCATCGGGCATCATACTTCGCAAATCGATTTGTGACATTTTAATCAACCTATCCTTTAATCTTTATGCCTTGCCCTTGCAAAAAAGAAGCCATCTGACTGACCGTTGGGCAAAATGGTGCGCATAAATGCGCCATCTTCAAACGGCATGGGCTCAAACTCCGGATGATTCTTTAAAAAGAGGGCGAAAACAGCCTCATTCTCAGCCTTTAAAACGGTGCAGGTGGAATAAACTATTGCCCCACCTTTTTTAACGTATTTAGACGAGGTTTCGAGAATGCTGTATTGAAGCTCTGCAAGAGCATCAAATTCATCAGCCGATTTGTATCTTATATCGGGTTTTCTGCCGATAACGCCCACACCTGAGCATGGCACGTCACACAGCACTCTATCAAAAAGCCCCAGTGAATTATCGAATTTTGTGGCGTCTCCAACTTTAGCTTCGATGCATTGCATAGCCAGTCTTTTTGCACCCTGCTCAATAAGTTTAACACGGTGAGGGTGGATATCTCGAGAAACGATCTTGCCACTATCGTTCATAATTCCTGCAAGAGTAAAGCTTTTGCCGCCGGGAGCTGCGCAAACATCGAGCACCTTCATTTGGGTCTCAGCCTTTAACGCCTCGCAAGCGAGCTGGCATGACATATCCTGCACGTGAAACCAGCCGTTTTTGTAGCTTTTAGTTTTCTCAATTGCTCCTCTAACAGAGAGGGTGTTTGGCATACCATCAATAATTGATGCAGTAACGCCATCCTCTCTAAGGCTCAAAACAAGCTCATTAGCGCTGCATTTAAGTGGGTTGACTCTTAAAAAGATTGGAAGCGCATTAATCGGTGATGCGAGAATTTGACGAGCAGTATCGACACCGTAGTCGGCTACAACTCGCTCTACAATACCCTCATCGCATGAAAGGGTTACGCTCAGCGACTTTATATCGTCACCTTCGGGGAGTTTAACCTCGGTGCGCTGAACTGAGCGAAGCACTGCATTAACAAAGCCTGAGGCGTAGCGATCCTTTGATTTCTTAACTAGCTGAACTGCCTCATTAATTGCAGCAAAAGGTGGAATTTTATCCATAAATACGAGCTGAAGAACCGATATGCGAAGCACCTCTAGCACATATAAACTAAGCTTTTTTACAGGTTTTGATGAGTTTTTTTCAATAATGTAGTCGATAGCGTTTCGTCTGTCAAGCACACCATAGACGAGGGCACTGCATAGTGCCGAATCAGCACCCTCAAGGGATGATTTTTTGATAGCATTATCGACCGCTATGTTTGAATAGCTGCCATCCCTATCGACTGCGATAAGGGCATAGACAGCCACCTTTCGTGCGTTTGGCATTATTATCTCCTTCTGTTTTGGGTGCGTAAAAAGTAGTATAAAAATGACAGTATTGCCTGAACAAGGGATGCTACATAGGTCATTGCTGCAGCAGTAAGCACCTTTTTGGCGCCTTTATATTCATTATCGCTCAGCAAATTAAGCTCGTCGATGCTTTGCAAGGCTCTGCGACTTGCGTTAAACTCGACAGGCAGGGTTATGAGCTTAAACAGCACAAGCAGTGAAAAGAGCGCAAGACCGACATAAATCAAGGGGTCAAAGGTAAAAATTGAGCCTAATATGATAAGTGGAATGCTAAGCTGACCACCTATATTAACAGCAGGAACGATTGCTGCTCTAATCTTTATGGGAGCATAAGAGGTTGCATACTGCACTGCATGGCCTGCCTCATGAGCGGCAACACCGATTGCAGCAACCGAGCATGAGGAATAAACGGTATCAGAGAGTCTTATAACGTTTGAGCGTGGGTCAAAGTGGTCAGTAAGGCTGCCTGAGACACGCTCGACATCAACGTTGGTCACCCCAGCCGCTCTGAGCACAGCCTTTGCGGCATCAGCTCCTGTTAAGCCTCGGTTATTTGTAACACCCGAATATCGATTAAAGGTCGATTTAACTGCCATGCTCGCTATGAGAGCAAATATGACACCGGGGAGCATAAAAAGATAGTATTGATAATAATATTGCAAATTATAAAGCAAATAATCCATTTTAAAAATCACCCTAATTTTGATGAGCTGTTAATACTCTTGCCACAAAGAAGCTCTTTTGCTGTCATTCTGCGACTGCCTTCAAGCTGAATCTCGAGCAGTTCAAGGGCTGTCCCTCCTCCACAACCGACAAAGAGTCTGCCGTCGACAGTTTTGAGAGATGCTTCGGGCACAGATATTTTATCGGCTACAGAGCTAGCGTAAATTTTAAAGCGCTTACCCTCGAGCATAGTATATGCTATAGGCCATGGATTAAAACCTCTAACGAGGTTGTGTATCTCGTTTGCAGGTTTAGAAAAATCAATAACAGCCATCTCTTTGCGAATGATGGGTGCGAGAGTGGCTTCGTCTTCATTTTGTTTAATGGGGGTGAGTGCGCCATCCTTGAGCTTTGAAAGGGTTGAAACGAGAAGCTTTGCGCCCATTTCGGACAGACGGTCAAACACCTCACCTGCAGTTTCATTCTCACCGATGGGGGTGCGAGCAATCTCAAGCATATCGCCAGTATCCATGCCCTCACCAAGCAGCATTGTGGTAACCCCCGTTTCTTTATCGCCGTTTACTACCGACCATTGAATGGGAGCTGCTCCCCTATATTTAGGCAAAATTGAGCCGTGAACGTTGATATATCCATAGGGTGCAATTTTGAGCATATCGGCAGGAATAAGCTTGCCATATGCTACAACTGCGACAGCCTCGGGAGCGAGAGAGAGCATTCTCTCATACTCCTCTTCGGTGCGGAGAGAGGTAGGCTGATATACAGAGATTCCATGCTCTAAGGCGCAGCTTTTAACAGGGGTCGGCAGCACAGTCTGCTTTCTGCCGACGGGTTTATCAGGCTGTGAATAAACGGCGACCACCTCATGGCCTGCTTCTATGACAGCTTCAAGGCATGGCACTGCAAAATCAGGGGTGCCCATAAAAACTATTCTCATTACTCTATTTCAGCCTTTCTGGTTGCATTATCCTTAAACACAACACCGTCAAGGTGGTCAAGCTCATGGCAAAAAGCTCTTGCCTTGAGACCTTCGCCCTTGACACGATAGGTTTCTCCAAAACGGTTTTGAGCCTCAACAATAACCGAATTGGGGCGTTTGGTGTAATAATATTGACCGGGAAAAGAGAGACAGCCCTCTATCTCCTCCTGCTCACCACTTTGGCCGACGATTTTGGGGTTGATTAGCTCAAGCAAGCCATCTCCGCAATCGACTAAAACAACTCTGCGCAAAATACCGACCTGAACTGCGGCAAGACCGACTCCTTCAGCAGCATACATGGTTTCGGCCATGTCATCGAGCAGAATGTGAAGCTTTTGATCAAAATTTTCGACCGGTCGACTCTTTTTGAACAGACGGTCGTCATCCTCTTTTATGATGTTTCTCTTTGCCATTTTAAATCTCCGTTCTTTGAGAATATATTAAAAAGTTGATTCGGGGTTTATATCTGCAAATGCAGTTACATTTCTGTTTTGAGGGTTCTTCATAAAGGCTTTTAGCAAATCGGATATAGCCTGTCTGAATGCCTTATCGTTTTTGGATTTAATTATTATTCGGTAACGATATTTGCCGCCCACCTTAGGTATGGTTGCAGGTGACGGACCTAACACGATTAGCTTTAGCTGTAGGTTAGTTTCGGTTTCTTGCTTTAACATTTCGAGAAATCTTTTGGCTCCATCCCTCGTTTCTGACGAGGTATCACCCACAAAACCGACAAGACACATGGCGCAATAAGGTGGATAAATCATTGCTTTGCGCACTGCTATCTCTTGATTATAAAAGCTATCGTAGTCTTGAGCTGCGGCAAGAGAGATGATCTCGTTGTCGGGTGAAATGGTTTGAACCACTGCTATGCCCTCGCTATCACCTCGACCTGAACGGCCGACCACCTGTGTCAGTAGCGAAAAGGTGCGCTCATAGCTTCTGAAATCCTCGCTATACAGCGAGCCATCTGCACTCAAAACACCGACAAGGGTTACTCTTGGGAAGTTAAGGCCCTTAGCGACCATTTGGGTGCCGAGCATAATATCATATTCACCGTTAGCAAAGGCTGACAGCTTATCCTCATAGGAATTTCGAGCCATGGTGCTATCGGCATCCATGCGCAAAATACGCGCTGAGGGGAATAAAATCGAAAGCTCCTGCTCTGCTCTTTGGGTGCCAAAGCCTGAATATTTTATGCGATCGCTGCCACAATCGGTGCATTTATCGCTAAAATCCTCTGAATAGCCACAATAGTGACACATCAGCCTTCCGTTGGCTGAATGGTAGGTCAGTGATATTGAGCAGTTGGGGCAGCTTTTGACCTTGCCACAGCCTGTGCAGGTGACAATGGTATTATGGCCACGACGGTTTAGCAGTAGTATTGCCTGCTGTTTGTTATCGAGGGTCATCTGCAATCTATCTTGCAAAAAGCGACTTATGGGTGATAGGTTGCCCTCCTTGACCTCCTTGCGCATATCGACAGTATGAACCTCGGGGAGTTTTGCGTTGCCATAGCGTTTTTCGAGACGGCATAGCTCATATCGACCATTTTCTGAAGCGCAAAATGAATCAAGAGAGGGGGTTGCTGATGCCAGCACCAGCAGACCTTTATTGTAGGCACATCTGTAGCGTGCCGCATCACGGGCATGAAATCGTGGGGTTGATTCTGATTTATAGGTGTGCTCCTGCTCCTCATCGATAATTATTAGGCCTAAATTATCAAAAGGAGCGAAAACAGCCGAGCGAGTGCCGATTGCAACGTCGGCTTCGCCCTTTTTAACTCGGCGCCACTCATCCATTCTCTGGCCGAGTGACATCGCAGAGTGAAACACGGCTACCCTGCCACCATAACGGCTATTAAAGAGGGATAGCGTTTGGGGGGTTAAAGATATCTCAGGCACCATAACTATTGTTTTTTTGCCCATTTCGATAGCCGAATCAACAAGTCGCATAAAGACCTGAGTTTTGCCACTACCGGTAACGCCGTAGAGCAGACCTGCTCCACCCCTGCCAGAGGATAGCATTGCGTTTAATCGGTCATACGCCGATTGCTGCTCATCGTTAAGGGTTATGGGGGTGGGGTCGGCTTCGACCTGAGTAAACGGTGTGCGATAAACGGTATTATCAAAGGCTTCGACTATATCTTTTTTAATAAGCCCGTTAATTACTGCCTGAGTAATCCCTGCGAAATAACAGACCTCTTTAACACTTGCTGCACCTGTTTGCTCGAGCAGTTCAACAACTGCTTTTTGCTTTTCGGTCAGCTTTGGCAAACCGGAATCGGTCGATTTGATTTTGAGCATACGCACGGTAGCATCACCTACCCTGCGCACAGCATCATCGGTGCGAACGAGCAGACCCATGCCGACTAATCGGTCAGGGATTTGGCTATCGCTCGTTAGACCTGCGACCTCTAAGAGTCGGTCACGCTCAACCGTTGCTTTGCTGCGGCTCACAATATCAAAGACTATTCTCTCGTCGGCTGTTAGACTATCGACCGTATCGCTGTTTATATCGTTTTCGACGTGGTATGACGCAACAATTCGCATATTGATGCCGGCAGGTAGCAGCAGACGAACTGCATCATACCAGGTGCAAAAAGTGTGCTCCCTTATCCAGGCGACAAGACCGAGCATTTCTTCGGACAGAACAGGTTCTTTATCGAGCACCGAGGATATCGGTTTAATCTTTTCAAATTCTGAGCTTCGACCGACCGATAATATTACACCCTGTCGCTTGCGATTGCCTGTGCCAAAGGGCACCATAACACGACAGCCGGGTAAGGCTGATTCAGCCATCCCGGCAGGAATTAGATAGTCGTATGGCTTGTCAAAATGATATGCCGTACGATCAATCGCTACACTTGCGATCGCTGCATCCCTCATGACAAGCCACCTCCGTTTTGTTTAATTTAGTTTGATTTTTAAATCAGCCTTCTGCTTCTTTTTGAGCACAAATCTGATCGATAGCAAGAGATACAGGCTTTTCGACCAAAATCTCTTTTTCTGCTTCAGCCTCAACAACGATATTGCGAGCACGGTCGGCTACATCGTGAACAAGCTGATAACGGCTGTCATACATTTCTATAAGTTTGCCAATTGCGGGATTAAGCATCTTTAAGCACCTCGTTGATAATATATTTTTGTTTATGGGTGGACGATTCGCTCGCACGGATAAGGTCGCAAAGCCGACGTGCCGCCTCGTCTAAATCGTCATTGACGATGA
>JAZRMJ010000166.1:0-4899 GCA_045647445.1 Acutalibacteraceae bacterium
TATTGATTTTTTATGATTATGTGTTATAATAAGCCTATCAAAGTTTTTGCAACGAAAAATGGCAAAAACGAGCATTTTTATAAAAAGAAGAAAAACCTCGTAAGCCCTTATGAATAAAGGGTTTGCGGGGTTTTGTTTGAATTGGTAAACTTCGGTGAAGGCCTGCGAAACCTAACCGACAAACTCGACTCCAAAAACTTCTATATGTTCAACCCCAGCTTTGATAAGGGTTGCAAATAAACCCTCGTAGGGTGCTTAATTCATGCGTACCGAAAAACGGAATGGACAAATCCATTCTGCAAATCCCGATAGGGGCTGGCCTCTGAGCCAGCCCCTTTTGCATGTTAGAATAAATTGAATTTTTAAAAAATCTATGATATACTAATCAAAAAATTCAGGCGAGGTAAAAAACATGTCTACTTTCGAGCAATTGCATAGTGGAGAGATTTATGACCCGGGCAAAGCAGATGTTCTTGAAGAACAGCTAAAATATGTGGATTTGCTTTTTCAATTTAACAACACCAACCCCATTCATACAAAGAAAAGAGATGAATTGCTTAGGCAAATGTTTGCTGAGCTGGGGGAGGATTGCTATATAACCACACCCTTTTATGCCAATTGGGGAGGGCATCACGTTCACTTTGGCAAAGGGGTTTATTGCAATTTCGGTGTTACAATGGTTGACGATACTCATATTTATGTTGGCGATTACACCATGTTTGGCCCCAACGTGATAGTCGCAACTGCAGGCCACCCAATTCTGCCCGAGCTTCGCAATGAAAAGGCGTTGCAATATAATATCCCCGTCAGAATTGGCAAGAATTGTTGGATAGGCGCAGGCTCGGTTATTCTGCCCGGTGTTACCATCGGTGATAATACCGTCATCGGCGCAGGCAGTATAGTCACAAAGGATATCCCTGCAAACGTAGTGGCAGTCGGCAACCCCTGCAAGGTGCTAAGACCCATCGGTGAGCATGACAGAGAGCTTTACTTTAAAGATAGAAAAATAGATTGGTCAGCAATCAATCAGTTCTAAAATAATAAACCCTTTTGGGGCGAACTACGAATCGCTCGTTATAAACAAAATGCAAATCGGAGTCAAACTATGAATAAAAAGCGATGCGCTTGGTGCAACCTCAAAAACCCAATCTACGTTAACTACCATGACAACGAATGGTGCGTGCAAAACTTCACTGAGCAATATCTTTATGAAATGCTCATGCTTGAATCCTTTCAGGCAGGACTTTCGTGGGAGTGTGTGCTAAACAAACGTGAAGCCTTCAGGCGAGCCTACGACGGCTTTGATATCAATAAGGTCATCGCCTATGACGAAAATAAGATTGCAGAGCTTATGAGCAACAAAGCGATAATCCGAAATCGCCTCAAAATCAAATCAAGCATCGCAAACAGCAAAATCTTTAAGGAGATAACAAACGAATACGGCTCCTTTTATAACTATCTAAAAGGTTTCACTGGCGATAAAATCATTTATGAAACCAACGAAATCTCAAACGACCTATCCGACCGAATTTCAGCCGATTTGCAAAAAAGAGGCATGAAGTTTGTCGGCTCGGTTATAATCTATTCTTATTTGCAGGCGATAGGGGTCATCTATTCCCACGATAAAGCTTGTTATTTGTTCAAATCTGAGTAATGACGGAGAATTAAAAATGAAAGATAACTCAATTGATGCCGCAACCCTTTTATAAGAATTTTGCATGAGTGAAAAGCCACAAAACATGGATTTTGAAAAGAAACTCTGGCATCGATATGAGCAGTCAATTAAGCAAACTATACCATAAAATCCCAATTTCTGATATAGCCATCTCAATGGGGGGCGACTTTGGTACCCTTATATCGGCAAAGATTTTGACGATAATTGGTATCTGCCTGACTCAACAGGTTAAAGCAGTCATAAAACAATCAAAAAAAGAATAATGTCTTTATAACCTAAACGGGGCGGATTACTCTGCCCCTAATTTTTTAACTATAAAATCAAGGTGAAAGGGCAGAGCCTTGCTTTTATCGTCATGCATACTCAAATCCAAAAAACACCCCTCATTTTTTGCACCTTCAATGAGCATTTTGTTGATTTCAATAAGCTCAAGCTCATCACTCGGTACGGTGCCAAAAATCGTTTTATAAAGATATGCAGTGGTCATATGTGTGCCTAAAGGTAGCTGTTTGATTATGTCAACAAGCTTATCCACCTTTTCTCTTTTTTCAGATAAGTTCATAACAACACCCTCCACTTAAAATATTTATAGGGTGTTAACTCTATGGATATAGTATAAATGGATAAACGCACCAAAAATGGAACATCGGCTAATAATTTTGCGCTCTTTACAATATCGACAAAGTTTGCTATAATCACTATAATACAAAAAGGACTTTTATTGCTATGATAGAAAAGGTATTAGATTCGCATTACGAATTCAAGGGCAAAATATTTAACACCCGAGTTGATTCGGTTGAGCTGTCCGACGGCAGCAAAAGCCGACGAGAGATTATTGAGCATAGTGGTGGGGTAGGGGTCATAGCCCTGACCGATGATGGCGAAATCGCCCTCGTTAAGCAGTATCGCCACCCATACGGCGAAATAATTTATGAGATACCTGCAGGCAAGCTCGAAAAGGGCGAAGACCCACTTTTTGGTGGCAAGCGTGAGCTCAGCGAAGAGGCAGGTCTCTCTGCAGCCGAGTGGCACGATTTGGGCAAAATCTATCCGACACCGGGTTACTGTGGTGAGATAATTCACCTTTATCTTGCAACAGGTCTCACTAAGGGCGAGGCTCACCCCGATGAGGGCGAGTTTATAAAATGCGAATTTGTTTCGCTTGAAAGTGCGCTGAGCATGGTCATGAAGGGCGAAATCAAAGATTCAAAAACTCAAATAGCCGTTTTAAAAACGGTTTTAATGAAAGGGGATAAAGCATGAAAAAGATAATAGCTGTTATAACCCTTTTATGCCTTTTAATAGGTCTTGTATCGTGTAGCGCCAACATCGGTAGTGGAGGAGCACCTACCCCTGATAATACCGACAACACCGAGTGGGTCGACACCACAAGCAAAAAGAGCTATCAAATTACCAACACTCAGGCTATCCCCGTGCTTGATGAAACCACCGATTTGCTCTTTAAAATGGCAGAAAAGACCTATGCGAGCGATATGTCACAGCTCAAAAAGGTGGCAATGTATCTGGGTCAGTTCGATATTTATGAGAGCGAATGGGCTCGCTACATGCACTCCTTTGAGCTCATGATTTTGTCGTATTACGATTTATACGTCTTTAATTGCAACGTTGATCAGGTTCAAGCAGCCATCGATAACTATCTTACAACCTACAGATCAATGTCGGTACCTTTCAGAACGCTTGTCAAACCCGTCAACAAAGACGTGCTTGCAATGGTCAAAACCAACGTTGATGAGTTGGCAAAAGCCTCCGTTACCTCTAAGCCCGATGACCAGCAGTCGCGCCCCGGCCCCAATTCCGAGATAGAGCTGCCACCCGTATCATCCGAGCAGCCTGTCTCTTCAAAGGAGCCTGCCTCAAGCAGTAAGGAGCCGACCATCTCAACTGAGCAGCCTGCTGAGTCAGAGGAGCCAACCCCATCTGAAGAACCGACTCCTTCCGAGGAACCGACCCCCTCTGAGGAGCCAACCCCATCCGAGGAACCAACCCCATCCGAGGAACCAATTCCTTCTGAAGAACCAACCGAATAATTAAAAGACCTCAAACACAAGCGTGTTTGAGGTCTTGATTTTTATTTGATTATTGCTTTGTGGAATACCTTTTTACCCTTACGGATTTTAACGCCGTTTTTAAGGTCTTCCTTGCTGATAACAAGGTCAAAAGCCTCAACCTTTTTATCGTCGATGGTAACGCCACCCTGCTGAATGTTGCGTCTTGCTTCACCCTTGCTGGGCATGAGTGAGCACATCATGAGCAGGTCGATAACGCCAATACCCTCATCGGGGATGTCGGCATCATTAAGCTCGGTAGTGGGCATGTTGCTATCGTCACCGCCGCCCACAAAGAGTGAGAGCGATACCTGCTTTGCCTTTTCAGCCTCTTCGGTGCCATGCACAAGAGCAGTCAGTTCAAAGGCGAGAAGCTCTTTCTTTTCGTTAATGCGGCTAGCATCCCACTTCTCGATTTCTTCAATCTCTTCAATCGGGATGAAGGTCAGCATGCGAATGCATTTCATAACATCGGCGTCGTTAACGTTGCGCCAATATTGATAAAACTGATAGGGAGTGGTCTTGTTGGGGTCGAGCCAAACTGCACCATTAGCAGTTTTGCCCATCTTTTTGCCCTCGCTGTTCATTAGCAGGGTGATGGTCATAGCGTAGGCATCGTGACCGGTCTTTTTGCGAATTAGCTCGGTGCCGCCAAGCATGTTGCTCCACTGGTCATCGCCGCCAAACTGCATGTTACAGCCAAAATGATTGTGCAGATGATAAAAGTCATAAGACTGCATAATCATGTAGTTAAACTCAAGAAAACTAAGACCCTTCTCCATGCGTTGCTTGTAGCATTCGGCACGAAGCATGTTGTTGACCGAGAAGCAAGCACCAACGTCACGAAGCAGGTCGATATAGTTGAGCTTTAAAAGCCAATCAGCGTTGTTGACCATGATAGCCTTATCCTCACCGAATTCGATGAAGCGCTCCATCTGTTTTCTGAAGCAGTCGCAGTTATGCTGAATGGTCTCAGGTGTCATCATTGAGCGCATGTCGGTTCTGCCTGAGGGGTCACCGATATAGCCGGTGCCACCACCGATAAGCACAACGGGTTTGTTGCCTGCCATCTGAAGTCTCTTCATAAGGCAAAGAGCCATAAAGTGACCAACATGAAGAGAATCGGCAGTCGGGTCGAAGCCAATATAGAATCGAGCG
>JAZRMJ010000167.1:0-4541 GCA_045647445.1 Acutalibacteraceae bacterium
CACCGTGCGTCACATCCTTTACATGATAATTTAATATTTTTCATTATACCTTTTTTTGGGTGTTATGTCAAACGCTTGGGTGTAGAAAATTATGTCAACTTTTTTGCTAAAAGGCACAAAACTTTTGCACCGAGTTTGAGGGCTTTCGCCTTCGGCTTTTCGCTTTTGTTACATTATATTATATATATAGCGCTGGCGGATGGCAGAGCGGCTTAATAATTCCCTAAAAATAAAAAAACACAAATGCCAAAAAAAGACTTGACATTTGCAAATATTGGAAGTAAAATAGTATACTGCACAAATAATGGGTGTATGTGTCCGCATTTAATCCCTTGACTGATATTATAGCAAAACAATCGGCAAAAATCAAGGGCTTATTTTCGACGCAAAACGCACCCAAAAGTCCCTGTGTTTTACAGGCAATACGACTGCGAAAGCGGTCGCCTAATCAGATGAAGGAGTGATAAAGCCGATGGTGAACGTCAAACCTGTCCATCTTGGCAAAAATGTCCGCATGAGCTTTTCCAAAATCAACGAGGTTTTGGATATGCCCAATCTTATCGAGATTCAGAAAAACTCCTACGATTGGTTCCTCAACGAGGGCCTTCGTGAGGTCTTTGCTGACATGTCAGCAATCTCTGACTATTCCGATAACCTTGTGCTCAGCTTCATAGACTACCGCCTTGATGACAAGCCTAAGTACACGGTTGAGGAGTGCAAGGAGAGAGACACCACCTACGCTGCCCCCATGCGCGTGCGCGCACGTCTTTTAAACAAAGAAACTGGCGAAATCAAAGAGAACGAGGTCTTTATTGGTGATTTTCCGCTTATGACCGAGTCGGGCACCTTTGTTATCAATGGTGCTGAGAGAGTTGTTGTATCACAGCTTGTTCGTTCTCCCGGTGCATACTACGATGTAACAATCGACAAGACCGGTAGCAAAAAGTTCAGCGCAACCGTTATTCCTAACCGTGGCGCATGGCTTGAGTATGAGACCGACGCAAACGACATTCTCTATGTACGTATAGATAAAAATCGCAAGATCCCTGTCAGCACCTTTATCCGTTCATTGGGTGCCTTTACCGATACCCAGATGACCAATGCCGACATGGAGGAGCTCTTCGGTAAAGATATTCGCCTTGAATACACCTTCGAGAAGGATGGCACCGAGAGCGTTGAGGAAGCTCTGCTTGAGGTTTACAAGAAGCTTCGCCCCGGTGAACCCTTTACCGTTGAGGGCGCAAAGGGCTACATCTATAGCCTCTTCTTTGATCCCCATCGTTACGATATGTCTCGTGTGGGTCGCTATAAATACAATAAGAAGCTTTCAGTTGCTTCTCGTATCACCGGCAAGGTAGTTACACGTGCTGTTGTTGCACCTATGACCGGCGAGGTTCTTGCAGAAGCAGGCGAATTGCTTTCAAAAGAGACAGCGCTTGCAATCGAAAATGCAGGTGTTAACGAGGTTATCGTTAACGTTATCGAGTCTGACGGCACCGAGAGTGAAGTCAAGGTTATCTCTAACGGCATGGTTGAGCTTAGCAACTTTGTTTCTGCCGAGATTTACGACGCAGTTAAAGAGGTTGTTAACGAGCGTGTTTGCTTTGCCGTATTGCGCGAGATACTCGAAAACGCAACCGATGACGACGATTTGACTGCTACCCTTATTGAGCGCGTAGCAGAGCTTATCCCCAACAATATCACCCTTGATGATATATTTGCTGCAACCAACTACTTTATCGGCCTTAACCATGAGGTCGGTGTAACCGATGATATCGACCATCTTGGCAATCGCCGCATTCGTTGCGTCGGTGAGCTGCTGCAGAATCAGTTTCGCATCGGCTTCTCAAGAATGGAGCGTGTTATTCGCGAAAAGATGTCTCTTCAGGCTCAGGATATTGACTCTGTCACTCCCCAAAGCCTTATCAACATCCGCCCCGTTGTTGCAGCTATCAAAGAATTCTTCGGCTCTTCACAGCTTTCACAGTTTATGGATCAAACCAACCCTCTGTCTGAGCTGACTCATAAGCGCCGTCTTTCAGCCCTCGGCCCCGGTGGTCTTTCACGTGACCGCGCAGGATTTGAGGTTCGAGACGTTCACTACAGCCACTATGGTCGCATGTGTCCCATCGAAACTCCCGAAGGTCCCAAAATCGGTCTTATATCCTACCTTGCAACCTTCGCTCGTATCAACACCTACGGCTTTATCGAGACTCCCTTCAGAAGGGTAGAGCGCGATGAAAACGGTGTTCCCTACGTAACTGACAAGGTTGACTATATGACTGCAGACGTTGAAGACGATTATATTGTCGCTCAGGCAAATACCCGTCTTGATGAAAGTGGCTACTTCATCAACAAGACCGTCACCACCCGTTTCCGTGATGAGTTCCTTGAAGTAACCCCCGATCAGGTCAGCTATATGGACGTTTCGCCTAAGATGGCAGTTTCTGTAGCTACCGCTATGATCCCCTTCCTTGAAAACGACGATACCAACCGTGCTCTGATGGGCTCAAACATGCAGAAGCAGGCTGTTCCGCTTCTCAAGACCGAGTCTCCCATCGTTGCAACCGGCATGGAGTATAAGGCTGCTATCGACTCAGGCGTTGTTGTGCTTGCTAAGCGTGCAGGCGTAGTAACCCTCGTCAGCGCCGATAAGGTCGAGATTAAGACCGAGTCAGGCGAGACCGATAGTTACAAGATTATCAAGTTCCTTCGCTCCAACCATGGCACCTGCCTCAATCAGCGTCCCATCGTTGAGGAGGGTCAGACCGTTATCGCAGGCCAGGTTATCGCAGATGGCCCTGCTACCTGCAACGGTGAAATTTCACTTGGTAAGAATGCTCTTATCGGCTTCATGACCTGGGAAGGTTATAATTACGAAGACGCTGTTCTTCTTAACGAAAAGGTTGTTCGCGACGACGTATTTACCTCTATCCATATTGAGAAATACGAAATCGAAGCTCGCGACACTAAGCTTGGACCTGAGGATATCACCCGTGATATTCCCAACGTCGGTGAGGATGCCCTCAAAGACCTCGACGAGCGTGGTATAATTCGTATCGGTGCAGAGGTCCGTGCAGGAGATATCCTTGTCGGTAAGGTTACCCCCAAGGGCGAGACCGAGCTTACTGCCGAAGAGAGACTGCTTCGTGCTATTTTCGGTGAAAAGGCAAGAGAGGTTCGCGATACTTCTCTGCGTGTACCCCACGGTGAATACGGCACCATCGTTGACGTTGACGTTTTCACTCGTGAGAATTCAAGTGAGCTTAACCCCGGTGTTAATACCGTTGTTCGCTGCTATATCGCTCAAAAGCGCAAGATCTCTGTCGGCGATAAGATGGCAGGTCGTCACGGTAACAAGGGTGTTGTATCTCGCATTCTTCCTCAAGAGGATATGCCCTTCCTTCCCGATGGCAGACCTCTTGATATAGTTCTCAATCCCCTCGGTGTTCCTTCCCGAATGAACATCGGTCAGGTGCTCGAGGTTCACCTCGGCATGGCCGCTAAGAATCTCGGCTGGAAGGTTTGCACCCCCGTATTCGACGGTGCACACGAGAGTGATATTATGGCCATGTTTGAACAGGGTGGTTACTACCGTGAGGTAATGTTCAACAAAGAAAATGGCAAGTTCATGGAGCCTCTTGGCGGCAAGATTCTTGTTGAAGAGGTTATCCGTGAGGACGGCAAGAAGGATATTCAGCGTCTTGACGAAGCTACCGTAGCCGATATAGCTGCTCTTACCGAGCTTGCTATGGCTGACAAGCTTAAGGTTATCGACGGCAAGATATTCCTTAAGGACGGTCGCACAGGTGAGCGCTTTGATAACCCCGTTACAGTCGGTTACATGTATTACCTCAAGCTGCATCACCTTGTTGATGATAAGATTCACGCACGTTCAACCGGACCTTACTCGCTGGTTACTCAGCAGCCTCTTGGTGGTAAGGCACAGTTCGGTGGTCAGCGTTTCGGTGAGATGGAAGTTTGGGCGCTTGAAGCTTACGGCGCTGCTTACACCCTCCAAGAGATATTGACCATCAAGTCTGACGATATCGTCGGCCGTGTTGATACCTACGAAGCAATCGTTAAGGGTCAAAACGTACCTAAGCCCGGTGTTCCCGAGTCCTTCAAGGTTCTTATTAAAGAGCTTCAGGCTCTTGGCCTCGACATCCGTGTGCTCGATAAGTACAAGCAAGAGATTGATCTCAAACAGACCTACAACGATGATGATATGGGTCTTAATGTACCCGATATGCCCACTATAGCCACTGAAACCGACTTTGAAGGCGGTTTTGAGGGCTACACCATCGAAGACAATGAGGGCAACCCCATTGTTGAAGAGGTCGAAGAAGATTATGGCACCGAAGAAGAATAAGGAGGGAGCATAGTAATGGAATTTAATGAGTTTGAATCAATAAAAATCGGTCTTGCTTCTCCCGAGCAGGTGCGTTCTTGGTCATACGGCGAGGTAAAGAAACCCGAAACTATTAACTATCGTACCCTTAAACCCGAGCGCGACGGTCTTTACTGCGAGCGCATTTTCG
>JAZRMJ010000168.1:0-16862 GCA_045647445.1 Acutalibacteraceae bacterium
ACAACGCCAACCTCGTCGTTAGCAATAGCTACAACCTGACCCTCAGCTGCGATACGGCCAGCCTTTTTAGCCTGAGTAGCAAGACCCTTCTCGCGAAGGAAATCAGCTGCTTTAGCCATATCACCGTCACACTCGGTAAGAGCCTTTTTGCAATCCATCATTCCGCAGCCGGTCTTTTCACGAAGCTGCTGTACGTCTTTAGCGGTAAAATTCATTTTGATATCCTCCGTAATCTTTGTATTTACAGCCGAAGCTGTATTGAATATTCACAAAAGATGCCCGCTTAGACGGCGGGCATCGTATTATACCGAAAATTACTCGGCAGCCTCAACAGTCTCAACTGCAGCAGAACCCTGAACGCCCTGCTTGCCCTCAAGAACAGCATCAGCCATGGTAGCGGCAATAAGCTTAACAGCACGGATAGCGTCGTCATTGCCGGGGATTACATAATCGATCTCGTCGGGATCGCAGTTGGTATCTACGATAGCAACGATCGGAATATTGAGCTTCTTTGCTTCAGAAACAGCAATTCTCTCTTTGCGAGGGTCAACAATGAAGAGTGCGCCGGGGAGCTTCTTCATGTTTTGGATACCACCCATGAATTTCTCGAGCTTTTCGATCTCGAGCTTGAGCTTGATAACTTCCTTCTTGGGAAGAAGATCAAAGGTGCCATCCTCTTCCATCTTGCGAAGCTGGTTGAGGCGCTTGATTCTCAGGGTGATGGTATTGAAGTTGGTCATCATACCACCGAGCCATCTTGCGTTAACGTAAGGCATTTCACAACGGATTGCCTCTTCTTTAACAGACTCCTGAGCCTGCTTCTTGGTGCCGACAAACATGATATCTTTGCCGTCTAATGAGAGGTCACGAACAAAGTTGTAAGCTACCTCAAGGTTCTTTACAGTCTTCTGAAGGTCGATGATGTAGATACCGTTGCGCTCTGCAAAGATATACTCTGCCATCTTAGGGTTCCAACGTCTGGTCTGGTGACCGAAGTGGACACCTGCTTCGAGAAGCTGCTTCATTGATACTACTGACATTACAATTTCCTCCTTTGGTTTTTCCTCCGCCATGTTCTGCCCGTGCGCTTACCGAAGCTCGGCACCAAGGCACAGTCCCACAGCGTGTGTATTATGTCACCGAAACATTATATCACACTGTTTTATATTTTGCAAGTACTTTTTAACGAATATTTTGCAAATTAAGAAAACTCTTTTTTCTGTGTGGAATGTTGGCGCAATTAACAAGCACCGTATCCTCCCCGATAACCTCTATATTGCTCCATGGGATGATATAATCATCCTCCCTACCCATAATACCAAAGAATCTAGGTCTGCCGTAAATGACAATCGAAATAACCTTTGCCGTTTCGGTATCGAACTCAACGTCGCTGATTGGGCCTAATAAGCACCCATCTTGAACGCAGACCACTTCTTTGTGTTTTAATTCCTGCATTCTGCATTGCATAAATAATCCCTCCCGTAAAGATTATGCGGGAGGGATAGCTTTAAATTATATTATTTATCTCTAAACTTGCTGCTGCGAACGGGATGACGCAATTTGCGCAGAGCCTTTGCCTCAATCTGTCTGATACGCTCACGAGTAACTTGAAACTGCTCACCAACCTGCTCAAGGGTATGACAACGACCGTCAACCAGACCAAAGCGCAGACGGATAACCTGCTCTTCTCTGGGAGTGAGAGTCTTTAAAACGTTATCGATATCTTCGTTAGTGATGGTCTTAAGGGCAGCCTCATCGGGTGCAAGAGCATCTTCGTCTCTGATAAAATCCATCAAACGGCTATCCTCTTCAGGGCCGATGGGGGTTTCCATAGAAACGGTCTCTTGAGCGACTCGCATAATTTCACGCACACGCTCAACGGGAAGATCCATGGTTTCTGCGATGAGCTCTTCGCTGGGCTCACTGCCATTTTCGTGAAGAAGAAGACTCTGAACCTTCTTGAGACGGTTAATGGTCTCAACCATATGAACAGGGATACGGATGGTACGAGCCTGATCAGCAATCGCTCTGGTTATAGCCTGACGAATCCACCAGGTTGCATAGGTTGAAAACTTAAAGCCCTTGGTGTGGTCGAACTTCTCAACAGCCTTGATAAGACCAACGTTACCCTCTTGAATAAGGTCGAGGAAGTGCATACCTCTGCCAACATAACGCTTTGCGATGCTGACAACAAGTCGAAGGTTAGCTTCGGTAAGACGCTTTTTAGCGTTTTGGTCGCCATCGAGAATTCTGGTTGCGAGATTAATCTCTTCGTCGGGTGAAAGAAGGGGCACTCTACCGATTTCTTTAAGATAAAGCTTAACCGGGTCATCAAGAGAAACGTTATCGACAATAAGCGCGTCCTCAAGATCTTCGGGCTCAGCCTCTTCCATTTCGAGTTCTTCGGCAGTAGGTTCTTCAGCAAGAATATCGACATCAAGGTCAATAACAGGAGAGTCATCGTCAATACTGCTCATGCCAAGCTGAGCACTTGCCTTTTCAATATCAAATTCTTTTTCGCCGTAAATCATATCATCTTTCATAGCTTTTATTCTCCATTCTTAGATTTGACCATTCTTTTTATATTTTTCGCCCACTCATCATCGGTCATTTTTGACGGATCTGAGAGTTCGGCTTTAGACTTTTCTTCGCGCAACACGCTGACGCTGTCGGCCAGTTCTTTTGATGCAACGTCGCCTGACGGGCGATGGTTAAACATAACCACAAGCTCACCCATCTCATCGGCAGCAAAGTCGCCGCTGAAACGGCCTATATCAGGTTGACCACCTGCTTCGATTATCTCAAGCAGTCGATCAAAAACGCGGCGGTTAAAAGCAGTTACAAAGTCTTCTGATTTTAATCCACAGCCTGTGTAAAGATCGGGATACATAAAGAGCACGCTAAGTATTGACTCTTCTGCTGCGCAAGCTCGTCTGTGAATACGCTTTTCGGGATTAGCAGATGGAATTTGAGCTGCTCCACTAATTATTTGTGCGTTGCGTTTTCTCTCGGTCGAGCGCTGAACCTCTTTGACAGCTCGGTTAACCGATTGACGGAAGGCTTCTACCGGAATGGCATACTTTTGAGCAACCCTGCCAATGTAAAGCTCTCTTGCAATAGGATCATCCACCTTTGAGAGTATAGCCGCTGCAGCACGCAGGTATTCAAGTCTGCCGTTATCGGTATCTGTATCACGCTTGATTTCTTCATTTTTAAGCTTGTACTCGATATCGTTGCCTGCATCATCAAGCAAATTAGCGAACACAGCCGCTCCATGCTTGCGAATAAAGTCGTCGGGGTCTTTCTCATAAGGCAAGCGAAGAACTCTGACCTTCATGCCTGTTTTTGAAAGAATATCAATGGTTCGATTGGTTGACTTCTCACCTGCTGAGTCAGAATCCATAGTAACAACTATTTCTTCAGCGTAGCGAGAAAGCAGTTTGGCTTGTTCGTCGGTAAAAGAGGTACCACAAGCTGCAACTGCATTATCAAAGCCTGCCTGATGCATTGCAATAACATCCATATATCCCTCGCAAAGTATAAAGCCCTTGCGTTTGGAGTTTTTAGCAAAATTAAGCGCAAACACATTGTTGGTCTTTTTATAAACAAGGGTATCGGAAGTGTTGATATATTTAGCAGCAGCTTCGTCACCGGGTAGCTTTCGACCACCAAAAGCGATAACGTTGCCTCTTAGGTCAATTATAGGATACATGACTCGTCTAGAGAATCGGTCAAAATATCCGCTACCGTTTTTACGCTTAACTATAAGGTTAGCCTGAAGCATAAGCTCGTCCGAATAGCCTTTAGCACTCAGGTGACGATAGAGCGCATCCCACGAATCGGGTGAATAGCCCAGCCCGAAATGGCGAATAGTTGACGGTGAAAGCTGCCTCGTTTGAGCGAAGTACTCAAGACCTCTTTTGTCTCGCTCATTATAAAGCTGAGTGTGAAAGAAGCGAGCAGCTTCTCGGTTGACCTCATATATCTTGATTCTGAGCTTTTGAAGAGAATCATCATATCCGTCGGTTGGCATTTGCAAGCCGACACGGTCGCATAGCAGCTTGACCGCTTCAACATAATCAAGATTCTCAATTCGCATGGTGAAGTTGATTACGTCACCACCTGCTCCACAGCCGAAACAGTAAAAGGAATTAGTTTGTGTATAGACGGTGAAAGACCCCGTCTTTTCGTTATGGAATGGGCATAGACCGACTAGGGTGGTTCCCCGTCGGCGAAGCGCCACATGCTGTGAGATAACCGACTCGACGTCGTTTCGAGCCGTTACCTCAGAGATAAAGGATTCGCTAAGTCTCATAAATACCCCTCATTAAATTCATACGTAACAATTAATATTCCCATCCTTGGGGTACAAACAATTTTGTAAAGGTTAAGGTGGCGTATCGGTCGGTCATACCCGCTATGTGGTCAATTGCCGCTCTCTCAACGCCTTCGGTTTCACGAATTATATTGTATTCACTAGGTAGCTTATCTGAATTACGAACATAATAACTAAACAGCCACCTGATCATATCGCCTACTTTATATTCTTCTCTTTTGGCAATAGGATTAGTGTAGACACTATCAAACAAAAACTTGTGAAGCTTATTGTATTTTTCGAAACAATCAGGCTCCATTGCGATATCATCGCCACTCGCTCTTATAACCGAGCTGACAAGGGTATCGATTCGCTCAGATTTTGAAAAGCCGAGCTTTTGCCTGATATCGAGAGGAATATCCTCTTCTCGCAATATGCCTGCTCTGACAGCATCGTCAATATCGTGGTTTATGTAGGCTATGCGATCGGCTAAACGAACGATGCGACCCTCGAGAGTCATGGCTTGCTCGCCTATGGTATGACGAAGGATACCGTTTCGCACCTCTTTTGTAAGGTTAAGGCCCTGACCGTCATTTTCGATACGCTCAACCACTCTAACGCTCTGCTCATAATGACGAAAGCCTGTTTCGGAGCATTCGTTGAGCGCTCTCTCGCCTGCATGGCCAAAGGGTGTATGACCTAAGTCATGCGCGAGGGCAATAGCTTCGGTCAAATCCTCGTTAAGTGCGAGCACACGAGCTATGGTTCGAGCTATTTGAGAGACCTCCAGAGTATGGGTCAGACGGGTGCGATAATGGTCGCCCTCGGGTGATAGAAAAACCTGAGTTTTATGCTTTAATCGACGAAAGGCTTTGCAGTGAATAACACGATCTCGATCACGTTGATAGCAGGTTCTGAAGGAACACTCCTGCTCAGCACGGTCTCTGCCAAGCGACTTATCAGAAAAAGCGGCGCTATCAGACAGCAAAATATGCTCTGAAGCTTGAATACGCTCCCTCGGACATTTAGCATTAACATCCAACGCACTTCACCTCCGTATTAACTTTGCATATATATTATTCGACAAAAGCGACAATATCCCTCTAAAAATTTTAAATTGAGCTTTCTCTATATCTTTCTGCAACCGTTTCAACGTGACATTTGCCGTTTGAGACATCCACAACTGCAGCACAAAGAGAATCCTTTTGCTCAAAAGAGACACAGAAATTCAGTCGAACTCCATCGGTAAAGACGGGAGTAATATCCATTGCGCCCTTATCGGAGAGCATTGCATTTAGTTTGCCATACATATGATAATCGCAATCGAGGATGCAATCAAAAACCGGCACCATCATAATGGCGCCTGCAGCGCTGAGCGCTATTGATGCAGCGTGGGAATAGGCTCTGACCAGGCCACCTGCACCAAGCAGCACACCACCGAAATATCGGGTTGTGACAACACAAACGTCGGTTACCTCAGATTTTGTTAAAACGTCTAAAGTGGGCATGCCCGCCGTACCTTGAGGCTCAGAATCGTCTGAAAAGCGGCGAATGCTGCCATCGCGAAGCGAATAGGCATAAACGTTATGGGTTGCGTTCCAATATTTTGAGCGTCGCTCAGCAATAAACTCGGTTGCATCAGCCTCATTCTTAATCGGTATTGCAGCTCCTATGAAACGAGAACGTCGCTCGACAAACTCATCTTCACCAAAAGCTTTAACTGTAACGTAGCTTTTTAGCGACATGACGGCACCCCCTTTTAGATAATTATCTTTAGATAGAAAAAGTTCCGCAACCGGATGGCTGCGGAACTACCGATAGTTGAACTGTTATAATAGAATCAGTCAGCGATATTGAAGCGCTTCTTGAATCTGTCTACTCGTCCACCGGTGTCAACCAGCTTCTGCTTACCGGTAAAGAAAGGATGGCAGTTCGAGCAAATATCGAGGCGGATGTTGTCTTTAGTGGAGCGAGTCTCGAACTCTGCACCGCAAGCACATCTTACAACCACCTTTTCATACTTCGGATGTATTCCCTCTTTCATCGTAGTCACCTCTTTCTTGAATTTTCACATTAACGAAAGAATGATACCACAATCAAATCATAATTGCAAGGGGTTTTTATAAAAAAATTTTGATTTATCAAGAAAGTGGTGTTTCGACTGCTTTTCTGAGGCCGAATGAATAGAGCAAACAGCGTTTTACGGGCAGATTATAGTTAGCTGAGAATGCCCTCGCATAAAGCTTAAGCTGTGTTGTATACTTTTCAATCAGAGCTTGCTCGGTCGTATTGCGATCAGTTTTAAAATCGACCACGGTTATTGAGTCGCTATCAAAGATTACACAGTCAGCTACGCCTTGAAGCAAAACAGTCTCATCATAATTGCAATCAGCGTCAATCTCGCTAACCGGTATCTCTAAAATAAACCTACTCTCTCTGACAACTCGCTCAGCAGAAAGAATCTGCTCATATATTTCACTATCAAAGAAGGTTGATATTGCCTCTATATCGATTCCGTCAGCTTGCTCCTTAGTTAGCTTACCTAAAGAGACAAGTCGCTGGGCTTCGGCATTGATATCCTTTTCAGCCAATGAATAATCTGCATAACACATAAATCTGTGGGTTGCAGTACCACGCTCGGCTGGAGTCATGTTATCACCCGTAATAAAAGCAGGCTTAGATACACAAGACATAGATGCATCATACATGCTTTTTGACAGAGCAGATACAGAGTATTTTGATTCTATGCCCAGAATAGGCTCATATGGATAGCGATAATCGAGCTGTGCCGACAAATCGATATCAATTTGCTCGCACTCTGCTTTGCCATCTGACTCTATTTGATCATCGATTGTGATTTTCTTAACCAAAATTTTAACGGGGTCGGCTACACCATCTAGCTTAAAGCTCTGCTCCAGCGAACCGTTCTCGCCATCAGCCAGGCACATATTTAACCAATCAGACAAGCAATTAACACGCTGAACAGAATAGGCGTTGATTTTGCCGTTACGAAGACCACCAATCATTCGAGCAGAAGCATTTTGCAATTCCTTATCTATGTCTTTTTGGGCAGAAACAAGCACAAGCTTCTCTTCAGCTCTGGTCATAGCAACATACAGAAGGCGCATCTCTTCGGCAACCTGAGCGCTTCTCTCAGCATGAGCTATAGCGTTGCGAGCAAAGGTATCGTAGCGTGCTGCATATTGCATATCACAAAGCTTTATGCCTATGCCATACTGCTCATGCTTAACGATAGCAGCTTTAGAATCAGCTGAGTTAAACTTATTCTCAAGCCCTGCAACTATGCAGATAGGTGCTTGAAGGCCTTTAGATTTGTGTATGGTCATCAAACGAACGGCATCTTCACTATCGCTTGCACAAGCACCCGACAAATTATCGGTGCTATCCTGAACTCTTTTAGCGTATCTGATAAAGGCTGAGAGGCCTTTGTAGCCACTCGATTCGTAGGATGCGGCATACTCAGCGAGCAAAAGCATATTAGCCCTGCGAGAGGCTCCATCCTCCATCTTTCGTGCAACTGCTGTTAGCCCCGTATCGTCATAAATTTTGCATATAAGACGGTCGGTTGGCAAGGTGGATGCCCACGCTCTGTATTTTGAAAGTGATTGCAAAAACTTTGAAGCACGCTCATTGGTCTTTGCAAACTCAAGCAAAGATGCATAAACGCTTTGGTGCCTTCTGCCTATTCGCATCTGAGCCACTTCATCGGCAGAAAAGCCAAAAATGGGTGACATCATTGTTGCAAGCAGAGGGATATCCTTAAGAGGGTTATCAATCGCTTGAAGCAAAGACATAGCCATCATTATCTCAACTCGTGCAAAGAAATCGGTATTAAGCTCTGCAACAACGGGTATACCTCGATCTTTCATTGCCGAAACAAAAATATCAGCATATTTTTTAAAATTGCGAACAAGCACTAAAAAATCGCTGTATTTCGCATTGCGAAGCCCTTGCTTATCATTGACTTTTAAGCCTGAATCGACACACTGTTTAATATAGCCTGCTATATGCTGCGCCTGCATTGCGGCATCGTCGCATTCGAGCAAATGAACCTCCACCCCACTATCGGGGTTATCGGGTAAATTGGTTGACATTGAGTCAAGCCAATCGGTTTTAAGATAATCTATCTCTGCCGACTGACGGGTCATTAATCTGTCGAAACAGAAATTCACAAAGTTACATATATCGGGGCGACTTCTGAAGTTTCCACTGAGGGATATCTTTGACGGATAGGTAGCCTCGTCATATTCAGGGAAGCTGTCTCGCATCTTAATGAAGTTGCCGGGGTTTGCTTGTCTGAAACGGTATATGCTTTGCTTTACATCGCCGACTAAGAATAATCGCTCACCACCACCTGACAGAGCGTTAAAGATTGCGTTTTGCAAATCGTTGGTATCTTGATACTCATCAACCATTACAAGCTCGTATCTATCGCAAAGCTTTTGCGCTGAGGGTTTGACCTTAAGTGCGCCGTCGACATCATCACACAATAGACCCAAAGTTGCAAACTCGACGTCAGAAAAGCTCATAAGGCCTCGCTCTGCTTTAAGCTCATCGAGCAATCTGCGATAATCTCTGACAAGGCTGACAAGCGCTTTAACAAACTCGGATGCAGATTTAACATTGTTAAACTCTTGAGCCTTATCATAGCCAAATATATTGCCTAGTTTTTTATTAAAGTCGGTCAAGTTTTTTTGCAAAGCCTTGATTTTTTCTCTCAGCTCAATATCACCGTTACGCTTGCGACCTGCAGAAGGTGGATTTATAGAGTTAACTGCATTGTGAATATCGTTATATTTGCAGGCCTTAGCACCATCTGACAGCTTTGGCAAAAGGTCGAACAAATAATAATCAACAACCGGTTGATAGTTAAGGGTAACGGGGTCATCCTCAACCATCTCGCTACGAAGCTCACTAAGCGCCGTAATAAAATACTCGGTCGCATCGATAATATATTCAGACATCGACTTAATCCATGGGCTCTCGTCAAGGTCGTTGCAATTATCATACATATCGCACACCTTATCGAGCCAACGGTCAGGCATTGGCAGTGAGCATATATAATCATAAACGCTGGTTACAGCTCTTTTTGCGTTGCTATCGATGGTTTCACAGCCGAGGGCTGTGAGCAATCTTGAGAAGGCAGTAAAATCATTTTTAGCAAGCTGCTCATAGGCTGTGGTTACAGCATCCTCCGACATGACCTTTAGCTGTTCAGAGCTTGCAATTTTAAAATTAGGCTCAACACCTGCCTCGGCAAAATTGTCGCGCACTAAATTGATACAAAAAGAGTCAATCGTTCCGATTGGAGCGTTATCAACCGACAGCTTTTGATGAATAAGATGCCTGTCAGTGGGATTATCTTGGAGCGCTTCATCGATAAGTATGGCTATTCTCTCGCGCATCTCTTGAGCTGCCGCGTTGGTGAAGGTAACGATGAGCAAATCGTTTATATCGAACTTTTTAGAAAAGACATTGTCTTTATTAGTCAGCATTTGCAAAACACGGTTTGAGAGCACGGCAGTTTTGCCTGAGCCTGCAGCAGCCGAAACAAGCACCGTGCCTGTTGCTTTAAGGGCTTTTGCTTGATCCTTGGTCGGTTTAAATTCACCCATCTATTTCACCTCCGTTTAACTTTGTAATAGCATCAATAAGCGAGAGCTCTTCAACCTGACAATGAGGCTGATCTTCGGTTATCAAACAAACCGATTTGTATTCACAATATTTGCAAGCATCGGCATCAACAGCATCTGTGGGCATAATATCCATTCGACCTGAATGAATGCCATCGCCTGCCTTTTTAAGCATTTCGATAACGATAGCTTTAAGTTTATTAAAGCTATCTGCATCTATTGCATTTTTGATTTTGCCATTTGAATTATAGGGAATGAATTTGCCTGACAGATCGTGCTCCATTGCTGCAAGAGATATTTCGTCATCAACGAGCAATCCATTCATGCGAAGGTCTTTATTGCTTGCAGCTTCGGCCTCGGACGAGTCTTTAGCAGTGTGAATGGGCCGCTTAGATGGCATATAAAGCACTCCTGCAGGCAGAGCATCTTGATAAGCGTTGCTACCTATAACAGCAAAAAGATAGATAAGCATTTGCATATTCATGCCGTAAAAAACATCCGACAGGTCAAAAACCTTTGAGCCCGTTTTGTAATCGACAACACGAACATATTTGCGACCATCCGCCTCATAAACATCGAGTCGGTCAACAAGGCCTGTAAGCACTAGGCTACCCTCTTCAAGCTCAACAGTAAGCGCAGGAAGGTCGTCTGAGCCTATTTGCAGTTCGCAGCAATCAGGCTCAAAATCGCAAACCTCAAACTCTTTGCCAAGATGGGCAACGATAAAATCTATCAAAAGGGCGATTCGCTCAAGCATAAACAAAAAGGTTTTATCGAGCGAGTCATAGCCACCCAAGGTTTTGTTGGCATATTCCTGCAAAAGAGCTGAAATTTCTTCTCTGCGCTGCTCGGGCGAGAGAGAAGCCAGCCCCTTGCCGTGGGTTTCTACCGTCTTTTCAAGAACGTAATGAACGAGGGTACCTCTGCGCATTACATCTAGCTTTGCAGTGGTAAGTGGTCTTGCTTTAACACCAAACTCGCAGAAGAACGAGAAGGGGCATTTAGCATAGACCTCGGCTTTAGATGCCGACATTTTGATATCTGAGCCAAACAAGGCAATCGCATTCTCTTTAGAAAGGCTAACGGGTTTAACGCCTAGCTTTGAATTTATATCGGGAGCCTTTATATCTCTATCGCTAAGCTGACTGATAAGCGAATCGCTATAACAGCTATACTGCTCCGACGAAACCAATTCAACAGCAGGCATAACACCCTCAAATCGGTCAATAAGGCTAACACTGTAGTTTGTGGTTACAACGCCATCTATCCCCTTGCTGATGCGTCTGACAAACTCAGAAGGGACACTCTGACCGCCCGAAACAGACGAAGTGTGATAGGTTATATAAAGCCTCTCTGACGGACTGCATAGCGCTGAATAAACATAGAATTGCTCGTCAACAGCAGCTTTAATCTCATAATCGGGCACAGGTATGCCACACTTATTGAGGCGTCTACGCTCAGCAGGCACAAGCAGACCCGTTTTGCCGGTTGGTTTGGGAAATTCGGTATAATTAGCTCCGATTATAAAGGTGACCTTGGGGTTGCCTGCTCTGAATCGGTCGGCTGAGCCGATAATGACCTCATCTATTCGGTCAGGGATAGCACCGATATCGCCAGAATTAAGCAGCACCTCGAGCATATCGTAAAACTCGTCGGCATCGCAGTTATCATCCTCAAAAACGCGCACAGCATCATCAAGGCTGGCCATAAGCACATCCCAGCTACGACGGTGAACGTCGGCTAAATAAAACTCGCCTACGCTGTCATGCTCCTTAGCGATAGCAGCAAGGGTTTTATCTGCGCCAACCTTAACGAGCAGGTCATATATTGCCCTGCAAACTGCTCTGATATTGCCTGATGATAGCTTTTGTTTAAGCTCAAGTATCGGCTCTGTAACTATTTTGCGAGCGTTATTTATGCGCTCTAACGCTTTGCTATCAATATCTTCTTCAAGGCCGTTGGGGTTTTCGGTCCATTCTTCAAGCCATTTAGAGCCGTTTTTATCCCACATGAGCACATAGTTTTCGAGCTCTGATGCCTCTTCAATCGAAAGAGGTGACAAGGGAGATTTGATAAAAGAGAGCATATTATCATTTCGTATGCTCGATTTGGAGCAAGCAAGAGCATTGAGCACGAACCTAAACAAGGTAAGTGACGATGCATCAACACGCATATCGCTAAAGCAAGGGATATTATAGTGACCGAAGGCATCAACAAGTGCGTTTTGATATTCATTTATATCTCGGGCTATGACGGCAAAATCACGATAACGCATATTTTCGGTGCGTACAAGCCTACGCACGGTACGAGCTATATAGTCAGACTCCTCATACATGATTGAGCATGAGCAGATTGTGATCTGACCACCTTGAGTCGGCTCGGGGCTTTCGCCACGCAAAAGCTGCTCAACTGCTCTAATTGAAGTGCCGTTAAAACGATAATCGTTATTTACGATTATCGGCTTAGCGATACCTACTTTAGCGCTACGGGCAATATTATACAAACGGTCTGCAGTAGCTTTATTGTTAGAGAACAAGCCTACGCCATCATCTTGATCTTCTAATTTATCAGCGCAAATGGTTACATAGACGTCTTTAGCCTGAGATAAAATTCGACTGATTACTGCATATTGCTGCTCTGTGAAATCCTTAAACGCATCGATAAACACAGTGCGATCCTTGAAATAATCGACTGTTTGCAAATCGATTTCGAGTCGGTCAAGCATATTAAGTGGGTCACTAAAGCGCTGACTGAGCATGCCCTCATAGGTGTTGATAATGAGCGCAAGGTCACTCATCTTATCTGATATTGCGCCATCTAGCTGACTGCAAACGCTTAAAAGCTTATCGGATGAGACTGATGCTCTTTTTAACTCGGTATGCAAATCAATAATAGCCTTGCAAAAATCTTTATTCATTGCAACACGGCCATAAAGCTTAAGGTCATTTTTAACGCTGCGCACTGCACGGCCCATAATCAGTTGTTTTACCCCATCATCTGCCTGACGGGTTGCATCGGTGCCACAAAGAGCTGCAACGTTGCGAGCGAGCAAGGTAAAGCTCGACACCTCAACAACGTCTGAGGCAGCACTTCCAAGCAAGCGAAGCATAGAGCGCTCACTCTCGTAGTTGTTTTGCTCGGGAACAAGCAAAACAATGCCACGCTTACCGTCACTAACCAACTGAGATATTAAATTTCTTGTATACCAGGTCTTACCTGAACCTGCAGTACCTAATATAAAATTAAGCATTTAAAATCACCTCAACCTAATCATACAACAAACAACGAGACAAAAATGGTACAAAAAAACCTTGAGCATCGCCTTTTATCTTTTGATATCAGCGCAATGGCTCAAGGGTATTTTGTTGATTACATCAAATAGACACCCGAAGCCAAACGAACAACCTCATATTCGCCTGACTTAACGTATTGATAAACAGGCTCATCAAATGAAGCATATCGTTCGACTGTGTAGGTATCGGTGTCGACCACCTCAACGCAGTTGCTAACAGAGTTGCAAACTATAAGCTTGCTACCATTAGCGTAAAGACCACATGGGCGTGAAAAAGCATTATCCTTTTTGCTGCCTATGCGAAGCTCTTCGCGCAGGGTGCGAGCATTGTAACGCAAAATTGTATCACCCTCCGGAAAGGATACCCAAACCGAACGACCAATGCAAACTGCATCACAAGGTGTTAGCTCTTTATAATTAAGATTGCCATTCCAAACTTTTTTGGCATTTTCGTCATAAACAGAAGCTTCACCTGTAGGATAAACAAACAAAGTGCGATGATCGGGCAAATTGGCTACATGCTGATTGACAAAGTCATTTAAATGCGGCACTAAATCTGAATATTGCTCACCGAATTTGCCACGAAAATAAACATCACGAGTGACCTTGCTAATCTGCTTTGATGCAAAGTCATAATATTTATATGATACCACGGCTTGATTCTCAATCAAGCGCTCGGTAACGACCATTATTATCCCACCGGGTGCAGCTACTATTTGAACGGCTTTATCGTCGTAAATCTGTTGCACTTATATAACCCCCGGAAATGTAGTAATTAGCATAACACGACACTATATATTGTATAATACAACAATATACTACATGGGTCAATGTTTTTTTAATCTAAAATCAGAATTTAAGCTCTGAAAAACGCTGCATTGCCTCAACGGTATCTTCATATTTGCCGAATGCGGTCAAACGGAAGAAGCCTTCACCGTTCTTGCCGAAGCCTGCACCGGGGGTGCCGACTACTGCCTGCTGATTGAGAAGCAAATCAAAGAAATCCCAAGAGTTCATGTTGTTGGGGCACTTAAACCAGATATAAGGAGAATTCTTACCACCGGTGTACCAGATACCCATCTTATCAAAAGCTTCCATCATAACAGCAGCATTGCGACGGTAGTATTCAATATTTTCGCGAACCTGATGGTTACCCTCTTGAGTGAATACTGCTGCTGCACCACGCTGGATAACGTAGGATGCACCGTTAAACTTGGTGGTCTGACGACGCAGCCACATCTTATTTAATTCGTTGCCGTCAAATACAAGGCCGTGAGGAACAACGGTGTAACCACAACGAGCACCGGTGAAGCCTGCAGTTTTAGACAATGAGCAAATTTCGATAGCGCACTTATCGGCACCCTCAACCTCATAGATGGAGCGAGGAAGCTCATGGTCAACAACAAACGATTCATATGCTGCGTCGAAGAGGATAACAGCATTATTCTCAAGAGCGAAATCGACCCAAACCTTGAGCTGAGCCTTGCTGTAAACTGCACCTGTGGGGTTGTTGGGTGAGCAGATATAGATTATATTTGCCTTCACGCTACCATCGGGCACGGGCAAAAAGCCGTTCTCTGCGTTAGCATCGATAAAGACAATCTTTCTGCCTGACATTACATTGGTATCAACGTAAACGGGATAAACGGGGTCGGGTACCATAACGGTATTGTCGGTTGAGAAGATATCGAGAATGTTTGCAACGTCGCTCTTTGCACCGTCGCTGATAAATATCTCATCAGGTGCAAGATTAACACCCATTGCTGCATAATAAGCCTTTACAGAGTCACGAACAAAATCGTAGCCCTGCTCGGGGCCGTAGCCCTTAAAGGTTTCGGATTTTGCAAGATCCTCAACTGCAGAATGCATAGCCTCGATAACTGCAGGGCAAAGAGGACGGGTAACGTCACCGATGCCCATTTTGATGACCTTACGGTCGGGGTTTGCTGCAGTAAACTCGCCAAGCTTCTTAGCTATGGTTGAAAAAAGATAGCTCTGGCTGATGTTTTTATAATTCTCATTGATTTTAAGCATGATTAATCCTCCTTAAATAAGTTCGCCATCAAATACGAATGAAGCAGGTCCTGTCATAATAACGGTACCATCGCTATGGTAGTTAATAACAAGGTCACCACCACGAAGCTTAACGGTAATATCAGTGTCTCGAGCAACGATGCCATTTTCTGCAGCTGCTACGCAGACAGCGCAGGCTCCGGTGCCACAAGCCCAGGTTTCGCCACTGCCACGCTCCCAAACACGCATGCGAAGGGTGGTTGAGTCGATGGTTTCAACAAACTCGGTATTGACTCTGTCGGGAAAAATCGGGTCATTCTCGAATTTGGGGCCGACCTTTTCGATGTCGATATCGTCGATGCCGTCGGTAAAAACAATGCAATGGGGGTTACCCATAGACACGCAGGTTATAACGCACTCGCTACCACCAACCTGACGAAGCTCACCGATTACACGCTCGGTAGTTGATTTAACAGGTATTTCACTTGCACGAAGCTCAGCCTTGCCCATATCGACCGATACGGCGCTGACCTTGCCGTCGGTGACAGTTAAATCAAGCTTTTTAATTCCACTAAGGGTCTCGAGAGTAACAGAGGTTTTGTTGGTTAAACCCTTATCGTAAACAAACTTGCCTATGCAACGGGTTGCGTTGCCACACATTTTGCCCTCGCTACCATCGAGATTAAACATGCGCATACGAAAATCTGCAACTTCAGAGGGCATAATAAGCACGATGCCATCGCCACCGACGCCAAAGCGTCTATCTGACAAGCGAATAGCAAGCTCCTCAGGGTTTTCGACCTTTTCTTTAAAGCAATCAAAATAGATATAGTCGTTGCCGATGCCATGCATCTTTGTAAATTTAAGTCCCGTAATAATACACCGTCTTTTCTCATATGATATAAGGGCTAAGCCCACAATGTTTTTTATTATACAACATATATGTTAATCAGGCAATAGTGCAATTGAATAAATATTTTTTGTGAAAATTTGAATTTTTGTATTGACAAATCAACGATTATAAAATATACTATAATGCGTTGACGAAATACGGTGCCATGGCCAAGTGGTAAGGCAAAGGTCTGCAAAACCTTTATTCCCCAGTTCAAATCTGGGTGGCACCTCCAAAAAATCCCATTCTCGCAAGAGAGTGGGATTTTTACTTTTTACCTATTCCCTCTTCACTTTTCACTAAAAAAGGCATTGGATTTTTCGGGAAGTAATAGTTAATAATTTCGCATTAATTTTTGAATCTTAATAACAACAATCACAACACCCCTCGATAAAGCTCGAGGGGTGTTAAGCGTTATTATAGCATTAAATCGCAAACAAGGGTTGCAAGCTCGGTGGGGTCTTCTACGCTAAGGCCACCTATAAGACGAGCTTGTGCATAAAGAATTTTTGCGTAATCGGCAACCTTCTCTTTATCGGCACAAAACAGCTCATTAAGCTTTTGGGCAATGGGGTGAGACATATTTATCTCCAGCACGGTTTGAGCCTTAACGTTGTTATTGCCAGGCATTGCATTGAGAGTCTTTTCCATCTAAGTCGGAGGCCAAGCGGTCTTAGGAAGACAACTCTGCCTTTC
>JAZRMJ010000169.1:0-3945 GCA_045647445.1 Acutalibacteraceae bacterium
GAGGGCAAGGCTGTTCGCGTTATTGACAAGCGCAAGCTGATTGACTGATAAAGGAGATGTGAGTTATGTCTTTAAAGCAACTTACCGTTTTTGTTGAAAATAAGCAGGGCACTCTGGTCGACATAACCGACCTGCTTGCAAAAAACAATATCAACATTCGCGCATTAAGTATCGCTGACACTCAGGATTACGGCATTCTGCGCCTTATCGTTAACGATATTGATGCTGCTTGCGCTGTGCTTAGTGAGCAGGGTTATCTGATTAAGACCATTGAAGTTGTTGGTGTTAAAATCGGTGACGCTCCCGGCAAGCTCAGCAAGGCCTTGCAGGTGCTTGATGAGGCCGAAATCAATATGGAATATCTTTATGCTTTCATGGCTCGCACCGAAAAACACGCATATGTTGTTATGCGTGTTGCCGATAACTGTGCCGCCGAGTCTGCTCTTGAGAATGCAGGCTTCCACATGATAACCGACGCTGACGTTTGCAAGCTGTAAGAAAATAAAGCCCTTAACCGTTTGGTTAAGGGCTTTATTTATTGATTGGTTCTGTAATGCATGGGGGTGCAGCCATATTCTTTTTTGAAGCTGCTGATGAAATGGCTTGAGGATGAAAAGCCCACCTGCTCCCCAATTTCGTCGATTCGCAAATCGCTGAATTTTAAAAGCTGAACGGCTGTGAGCAATCGGTATTTGATAAGATACTGGTGTGGTGTGTAGCCATTTTCTAACTTAAAGACTCGAATAAGATGTGGGGTTGATACAAACAGCTTGCCTGCAAGGTCATCTAGCTTAAAGGCTTTTTGATAATTTTGCTCAATATAGGATATAACACTGGCTGAGAGAGATACCGAGCGAGGCTTATCATAAAGATCGATGGCAACCATATGAAACACATCGCTAAGCTCCTTTGAGATGTATAGCGCTGTATCGTAGGTATGCTCCTTGCAGAGGGTTAAAAGCCTCTCAAAGCGCTGAGCGTAGCTGTGGCTTTTATCAAACCGCTCATAATAGACGCCCTTTTGAGCTAAGGCATCAACATATGCATCGCTCATTGCTCCACATGGGTGAAGCCAATAAAACTCCCACAATCCATCTTTTGGGGTGCAATAGGCATGCTCTGTCTCCCGAGGGATGAGAGCAACGCTACCTGCAGGCAGGCTATATTCAGTGTCGCCGATGCGCATATAACCACAGCCACTGACGGTAACTAATATCAAATGATGAACAAACCCTTCGGGACGAACTATATTGTAGCGATCGTTGCATTTATGCCACCCTATTGAGTTAAGAAAAAACAAGCCTTCACTTTGCAAAGTGGGCACAAGGGCAGCTAATCTGACCTGGCCGAAACTACCGTCTTGATGGTACATAAAAAACCCTCCCGATATAAAAAAATTGATATTATATTTCAAAAAACTGACACACATGAGAAAAGTGGTTGACCAATTGAGTTTTTATTGATAACATGAACCTAACAACTGCAAGGAGGTTTGCTGTTATGACAAGCTGGGAACGCTTTAAAAAAATGTATGCACACGAAGAGGGCGATCGCATACCGATTATCGACTCCCCCTGGACTGGCACTCTTAAAAGATGGTACCGCGAGGGTATGCCTGCAGGTATGGATTGGCGCGATTATTTTGATGTTGATAAGGTTGCTTGCATTCCGATCAATATTAGCCCTCGTTTTGAGAAAAAGATTATTGAAGAGACCGATCGCTATACAATTTATACCTCACCCTGGGGCGTAACCATGAAGGAGTTTAAAGAGGATGACTCTACCCCTGAAATGCTCGACTTTAGAGTAACTACCCCCGAAGCTTGGGAAGAGGCAAAATCACTCATGACTCTTGAGGATGACCGCATTCCGTGGCAGATGCTCAAGGACAATTATGATCGTTGGCGTGCTGAAGGTCAATGGGTGCGCGCAGAATTCTGGTTTGGCTTTGACGTTACCCACTCATGGATGATGGGCACTGAAAACACCCTCATCGCTATGATGGAGGAGCCCGAGTTTGTGCAGGATATATTCGACACCTATTTGAGCCGCTGTGAGAATCTGTTTGGTCGCATTTGGGATGCAGGCTATCACTTTGACGAAATCTTTTGGTGGGATGACATGGGCTATAAGGGAACCACCTTCTTCTCACCGAGCATGTATCGTGAGATGATTCACCCCTTCCACAAGCGCGCTGTTGATTGGGCTCACGAGAGAGGCGCCTACGCACAGCTTCACTCTTGCGGTGACATCACCACCCTCATCCCTGACATTATCACCACCGGCGTTGACGCTCTTAACCCCCTTGAGGTTAAGGCAGGTGTTGACACCATAGCTGTTAAAAAGCAGTTTGGTGACCAGCTCGCCCTTATTGGTGGTATTAATGCTGCTCAATACGGCAACACCGAGGCAGTGCTCGCTGAGATTGCCGAAAAGGTGCCTGTGCTGAAAGAGAACGGCGGATTCGTTTTTGCATCTGACCACTCTATACCCAACAACGTTACTCTTGAGAACTTCAAGACTATCGTTGAGACTGCAAAAAAATACGGAAAGTATTGACATTCGGTTTAGCCTTTGTTAAACTTTAGTATAGCACGATATTAAAAAATTTACAATATTTGTTATAGTGCTTTAAGGAGAATTATTATGATTTTAAAAGAGATTTCAACCCAGCTTCAGGCAGGCAAAGCAAAGATTGTTAAGGGTCTTGTTCAGCAGGCTATTGACGAGGGTGTACCCGCAGAAAATATACTCAAAAACGGTCTTCTTGACGGTATGAGCGTTATAGGTGAAAAGTTTAAGAATAATGAAATTTACGTGCCCGAGGTGCTTATGGCTGCTCGCGCAATGAATCAGAGCCTCGAGATTATTAAGCCTCTGCTTGCAAGCGCAGGCGTTCAAGCTGTTGGTAAGGTTTGCCTTGGCACCGTCCAGGGTGACCTGCACGATATCGGCAAAAACCTTGTTAAGATGATGCTTGAAGGTAAGGGATTTGAGGTTGTTGACCTTGGCACCGACGTTTCTGCCGAAAAGTTTGTTAACACTGCTATTGAGCAAAACTGCGATATCATCTGCTGCTCTGCTCTGCTGACCACCACCATGAATGTTATGGAAGACGTTGTTAAGGCTGCTGATGCCGCAGGTATCAGAGACAAGGTTAAGATTATGATTGGTGGTGCTCCCGTTAATCAGGCATTCTGCGACCAGATCGGTGCAGACGGCTACACCGTTGATGCTGCAAGCGCGGCTGATTTGGCGCTCTCATTTGTTGGCTAATTTAATAGTTGTATATAAAAAAACTGACATCGCTAAAGAGCGATGTCAGTTTTTTTATGGTTGAGATTTAACCGGTAATTGGGGCCGATTCTATCGTTAGGGGTTGATTGAAGCTTTGATAGAAATTTAGCTTTTCTAACATTCGAATTTTATAACGACGGCGTCGCTACTTGTCATATTGGGGGTGACAATAGCTTTGCTGCCCGTCAGGGTGACGGTGGCATCGCCCCACAGAACCTTATAGGACGAGATGGTCTCAAGCCCCAGCTCATCAGCTGTGAAGGTCATTTCGGTGCAAGGTGCATCCTCCTCATTATTAAAGAGGTTAACAACTGCTCCCTTATTCTCAAGCAAATGCATATGAACAAGGGGGTTCTTGCCCTTAAACTCGCCCATGGCAAAATAGTCATGAAGCTGGGCATAAACTGCTGATGCCTCTTTGACAAGTTGTTGCTTCTCGGGTGAAAGCTCTGAGAGGTTGCCCATTCCAAAATGACGGATGGTGCTTGCATAATACCAAAACACCTCTGCTCTATCGCCCATACCCGCCAAATTCATGTGGAGATACATGGGCTTATTATAGGCAAGATTATAATAATAGAGGTTTTGAAGTCGACCTGAGCGATAATCCTCCATCGGGTGCCACATATATTCAAAGAAGTCGGAGGC
>JAZRMJ010000170.1:0-1134 GCA_045647445.1 Acutalibacteraceae bacterium
CAATTCAGTACGGCGGCTCAATGAATGCAGCTAACGCAGCAGAGCTCCTCAGCAAGGTTGATGTTGACGGCGGTCTTATCGGTGGTGCATCTCTTAAAGCAGCTGACTTCTCTGTTATCGTTAAGGCAGCAAGCAAGTAATTTGTCGAAACGGAGTATATAATGAAAAAACCTATTGTTCTTACTATAATGGACGGCTTTGGCATCAACCCCGTCACCGAGGGCAATGCCATTTACTCTGCCACTACCCCCAACCTTGATCGCATCATGAGCGAAAACCCCATGACCCAAATCGGTGCATCGGGTATGGATGTCGGTCTTCCCGACGGTCAGATGGGCAACAGCGAGGTCGGTCACACCAATATCGGCGCAGGTCGTGTTGTTTATCAGGAGCTGACTCGCATCACCAAGTCTGCACAAGACGGTGATATTTATTCAAACGAAGCGCTTTGCGGTGCTATCGATAACTGCAAAAAGAATGACAGCGCCCTCCACTTTATGGGTCTGCTTTCAGACGGTGGCGTTCACAGCCACATCGAGCACCTTTATGCTCTGGTTGACATGGCTAAAAAGGCAGGTCTTGAGAGGATTTATATTCACGCCCTGCTCGACGGTCGTGACGTTCCCCCTGCATCTGCTGCTGACTTTATCGACGCCTGCAACGCAAAGCTCGCAGAGCTTGGCGTTGGCAAAATCGCCACCGTTATGGGTCGCTTCTACGGCATGGATCGCGATAATCGCTGGGATAGAGTCGGTCTTGCTTATTCTGCACTTGTTTATGGCGAGGGCAATCAGACCAATGATGCTGCAGCTGCAGTTCGTGCCTCCTACGAGACTATCGACGGCGACGGCAAGTATCTGACCGATGAGTTCGTTCTGCCCACCGTTATCGAGGGCACCGAGCGCATCAAGAGTGGCGACTCGGTTGTATTCTTCAACTTCAGACCTGACAGAGCTCGTGAAATCACCCGCACCTTTGTTGACCCTGATTTTGACGGCTTTGAGCGCAAGGGTGGCAAGCTCGACCTCTTCTATGTTTGCATGACCCAGTACGATGCTTCTATGCCTAACGTTGAGGTTGCTTATAAGCCTCAGTCCTTAAAGAATACTTTAGGCGAATTCCTTTCTGATAAGG
>JAZRMJ010000171.1:0-1461 GCA_045647445.1 Acutalibacteraceae bacterium
TTCAGAGGCGACACCAAGATGACCTCTGTCAGCCTGCCCGAGACCCTCGAGGTTATCGGAGCCCGTGCATTCCAGAGCACCAAGATTGCTACTATCGTATTCCCTGCATCTGTGACCACCATTAACCACAATGCCTTCACAGATTGCACCGATTTGGTAAGAGCAACCTTCTACAACGCAAACACCACCATCAACAATATTGCATTCAACAACGTACCCAACTTGGGCATCATTGCTCCTGCCAACTCCACCGCAATTGCATTCGCAATTGCCAAGGGCTACGCAAACGCAATACTCAAGTAATCTGAATGCAGATTAACGCTTAAAACCTAAAAAAGAAACGACCGAGTTCTCTCGGTCGGGTCTTTTGGTTTATACGAAGTCTGGTTAATTGGTAGGTCAGGCACAATTGCATTTTACTTTTTCTTTTTAGGCGACAGCTTCTCTCTCGCCTCGGATGGGGTCATACCCGACCGCTTCTTATAGACGGCGCTAAAATACGCCATACTGTTGAAGCCGCAGTTGGTGGCCACCTGAGTAATTGGATTATCGGTCGAGCAGAGCTCCTTTTCGGCGTGGTCGAGCCGTACATCGGTCAAATACTGCTTAAAGCTCTTACCGGTTATTGCCTTGAACTTGCGAGAAAAATAGCTGTAGCTGACGTTGGCCCTGTCGGCACAAGCCTCAACGGTGATGTCACGGGGATAATTCTGCTCAATAAAAGCGACCGTCTCATAAATTCGCTGAGCAAACTGCAGGTCATACTGAAGGTCGTGCACACTCGAATCGATCTCGCTGATATACCTGAGCATCAGCAGTAGCACCTGCGCCACGCCCACCTTGATGCCAAGGTCAGAGAAGCTGTCGTTGTGCTCCAGCTCGTGCGCCATCCGCTCGACGACGGAGGTCAATCCAATTTTATCACACTCATCCTTTTTGATGATAGTAACATCGCCCTGTCGGAGCGAAAGGCTGAGCATATGGTTCGGGCCGAGCTGAGTGCCTGCCAGCTCCATCACAAAGGAGGGCGAAAACTTGATAACATGGTACCTGCCGTCATTGGTCAGCGATGAGATGCGGTGCAGCTCATTAAAGCGAAACATAACTGCGTCGCCAGGCGACACAATATGCTCCTCCTTGCCGTTGCTGACCATATATTGGCCTCGGCACATCACCAGTATTTCGACCGCAGTATGAATGTGCGGACTGACACATTGAGAAATCTCGTTGTTGCTTTGAGTGAAAAACTCATAGCCCTCAGTTGACAATTTATTGTTAGCTTTTTCGGCATAGTATTGGGTCATAACAACACCCCATGACAAAAAATTTATAAAAGTCTTCAGGTTTATTATAGCAGATTGTTTCAAAAATGCTATACTTTTTTATAAGGACGGCAAAATTATCCCGTCTTATAAAAATTGCAACATCGAAAGGAGCAATTAAAATGGATAGAATCGTTAA
>JAZRMJ010000172.1:0-1721 GCA_045647445.1 Acutalibacteraceae bacterium
GTATGTAACGTAGTCGAGGAGCTTTTCTTCGACAAGGTCACACATAAGGTTGAGCTTGGAGCGTTACATTGCTCTGATTTTTTCGATATGTTCATCAATATTGTATCTCTTCATCCACTCGTCAACAAGCACCTGTGAGAATACAGGGGTATGAACGTCGGATACCTGCTTGCCTACAACCATCTTGCCTATACCGGGCTTGGGTGCAACACAGTAGCCTACACGCACACCGGGAGCAAGAATCTTTGAGAATGAGCCTGCGTATATTACAATACCGTCTTTGTCAAAACTCTTGATCTGGGGTACGTCTTCGCCTGTTACGCGAAGCTCGCCGTATGGGTTATCTTCAAGAATCATAACGCCGTATTTAACAGCGAGGTCATAAAGGCGCTGACGCTTGTTAGCAGACATTGAAAAACCAGTGGGATTTTGGAAGTTGGGTATGGTATAGATAAAGCGAACATTTGAGTTAGTTTTGAGCTTTGCTTCGAGCACATCCATATCCATGCCGTCGGACTGCATAGGTACACCGACGAGCTTTAGACCATAAGAGCGAAATGCGTTGACTGAGCCGATAAAGGAAGGACTTTCGCATATTACGGTATCGCCCTCGTTGCATAGGGCCTTGGTTGCGAGATCCATGACCTGCTGAGCGCCTGAGGTGATAAGAATATTATCGTTATCGTCGCCGACATTTTGGGTGCGACGCATATAATCGCTGATGGTTTCACGAAGGGGTGAATAGCCCTCACTGACCGAGTAGTGAAGCACCTCCATGGGGCGCTCTGCTAAGAGCTTTGCAGAGATGCAAGCAATATCCTCTGTGGGGAAAGCGTCTGATGCAGGGCTGCCTGCAGCAAGTGAGATAAAGCCGGGCACAGATGAATATTTAAGTATCTCTCTGATTGCAGAGGGGGCAAGAGATGAGATGCGATTTGCAAAATTACGTTCCATCATTTTTCGCTTCTTTCATTACAAGATATTTCAATTAAAGATTATTGTAACACATTATGATGCTGTATGCAAATATTTTTAACAGCTATTAGCCTTAAATTGTGGTCTGTTTTGCCTATTTTTTAAAATAGGTGTTGCATTATCGGCCGATTGGGTTTAAAATTAGATAATAAACAATATGAAGGGAAGTTTTTATTTTGGCAAACAAAGTTCTTGTTGAAACCTCTGCAAGACACGTGCACGTGTCTAAGGAGCATCTTGAAATACTCTTTGGTGAGGGTTATGAGCTGACCGTTAAGAAGATGCTTTCTCAGCCCGGTCAATTCGCAGCTGAAGAGAGAGTTACCGTTGTTGGCAGCAAAAAGGAGCTTGCTAACGTTTCTATCCTCGGCCCCTGCCGTAACGCTACTCAGGTTGAGCTTTCTCTGACCGACGCTCGTTCAATCGGTGTTGCAGCTCCCATCCGTGAATCAGGCGATATCGCAGGCACCGGTGCTTGCAAGCTGGTTGGTCCTAAGGGTGAAGTCGAAATCAGCGAGGGTGTTATTGCTGCAAAGCGCCACATCCACATGACCACCGCTGATGCTGCTGAGTTCGGCGTTAAGGACACTCAGGTTGTCAGCGTCAAGGTTGACACCGATGGTCGTAGCCTTGTCTTTGGCGACGTTATAGTTCGTGTTAGTGACAGCTACGCTCTCGCAATGCACATCGACACCGACGAGTCTAACGCTGCTGCTTGCGCTCCCGGCATGATGGGTGAGGTTATC
>JAZRMJ010000173.1:0-9890 GCA_045647445.1 Acutalibacteraceae bacterium
CGCTTAACACCGAACTTTTCATCAAGAGGGAAAAGTGCGGGCACGTAGCTCTGCAGTGAGCAGTTAGACTTAACAGCGATAAAGCCGCGCTTAGTGCCAAGACGTTTGCGCTGTGAGTTAATAACCTCTGCATGCTCAGCGTTGAGCTCGGGGATAATCATGGGCACGTCAGGTGTGCCACGATGAGCGCTGTTGTTAGAAATAACAGGGCACTCAGCCTTAGCGTAAGCCTCTTCAAGAGCTTTAATCTCAGCTTTAGGCATATCAACAGCACAGAAAACAAAATCAACCTGAGAAGCAATCTCACTAATATCGTCCTGAGCGTTATAGATGACCATATCAGCAAACTTCTCAGGCATGGGAGTGGTCATCTTCCATCTGTTGCCGAGAGCTTCACGATAGGTTTTGCCTGCTGAGCGGGGGCTTGCAGCAAGAAGCTTAACATTAAACCAGGGATGGTTTTCAAGCAAAGTCAGAAAACGCTGACCGACCATACCGGTTGCACCAATAACACCAACATTGTACTGTTTCATAATTCTACAACCTTCTCTAAAAAAATAGTTTGTTACAAAAAGCCTTGCAAACCTTGGACAACTTTACTATAATAGATAGAGTGCCTTTAAATTTATGGATTTATGTAACTTAGAGTAGTAAAAATCAGACATAAATCTTATCGATTTTTACTTTTATAATCCATTAGATGATACCATTTTTGATTTTGTTTGTCAAACACATTTTATGTAAGTTTTATACATTTGTATACTATATTTAATATTATTAGATTTTCGGAGTAGCTTTTATGAAAACTAGTGATTTTTATTATGATTTGCCTGAGGAGTTAATAGCACAAACACCAGTCTATCCACGCGATAGTTCTCGCATGTTGACTCTGTCTAAAACTGACGGCAAATTAGAGCATCGCAATTTCTCAGATATAATAGATTTATTAAATGATGGAGACTGCCTTGTGCTTAACGACACAAGAGTTCTTCCTGCAAGAATATTTGGTGCTCGTGAAGATACCGGAACAGTTGTTGAATTTGTTTTGTTAAAGCAAATCTCGCTTGATACTTGGGAGTGCCTTGCAGGGCCCGGCAAACGTGCCAGAGAAGGCAAACGCTTTGTTTTTGGCGAAGGCCTTATGCTCGCTGAAGTCGTATCTGTTACCCAAGAGGGCAATCGTATAATCAAATTTGAGTGGGAGGATGGCGTTTTCCTTGACCTTCTTGATAGAATCGGTCAGATGCCTCTGCCACCCTATATTAAAGAAAAGCTAGAAGACAAAGAACGTTATCAAACCGTCTATTCTAATGAACCGGGGTCTGCTGCAGCTCCAACTGCAGGTCTGCATTTCACTGAAGATTTGCTCAATAGAATAAGAGCAAAGGGTGTTAAGGTTTGCTTTGTTACACTTCATGTTGGTCTCGGCACCTTCAGACCCGTTAAGGTAGAGGATGTTACTAATCATAAAATGCATTCAGAGCATTATTATATGCCCAAAGAAACTGCCGACATTATTAATGAAACGAAAGCCTCAGGTGGCAGAGTTATTTGCGTTGGTACCACAAGCTGCAGAACCTTAGAGAGTGTAGCTCAGCTGGGTGAAATCAAGGAGTGCTCAGGCGATACCGATATCTTTATTTATCCCGGTTATAAATTTAAGTGTATGGATGCTCTTATAACTAATTTTCATTTGCCTGAGAGCACTCTTATAATGCTCGTATCTGCTTTTGCAGGATACGACAATACTCTAAACGCTTATAAAAAGGCTGTTGAAAATAGATACAGATTCTTTTCGTTTGGCGATTCAATGTTTATTTATTGATGAGGAGATAAGATGTATAAACTTTTAAAACAAGAGGGAAATGCGCGTAGAGGTGAATTCAAAACAGTTCATGGTACAGTTCAAACCCCTGCATTTATGAACGTTGCTACCTGCGCTGCTATTAAGGGCGGTTTATCAGCCTATGACCTTAAAGATATAAATTGTCAGGTTATGCTCAGCAACACCTATCATCTTCACCTCAGACCGGGAGATGATTTGGTTAAAAAAGCAGGTGGATTGCATAATTTCACAGGATGGGATAAACCTATTTTGACCGATTCGGGTGGATTTCAGGTCTTCTCACTTGCAAGCCTTAGAAAAATTGAAGAACAAGGTGTTTACTTCTCCTCTCACATTGATGGCAAACGTATATTCATGGGGCCCGAAGAGAGCATGAGAATTCAGTCCAACCTCGGCTCAACTATCGCTATGGCTTTTGATGAATGTGTTGAGAATCCTGCAAAATATGATTATGCTAAAAAATCATGTGAGCGCACTACTCGTTGGCTTATCAGATGCAAAAATGAGATGAAACGTCTAAATTCTCTCGAAACAACGGTTAACCCCAATCAGCTGTTGTTTGGCATTAATCAGGGTTGCACCTATGACGATTTGAGAGAAGAGCATATGAAGCGAATTGCCGAGTTAGACCTTGACGGATATGCAATAGGTGGTCTTGCTGTTGGTGAGCCAGCTGAGGATATGTATAGAATTATTTCTGTAGTTGAACCTCACATGCCAAAGGATAAAATCAGATATTTGATGGGTGTAGGTACCCCTGCTAATATTCTCGAAGCAGTCGAGAGGGGAGTTGACCTTTTTGACTGTGTTATGCCCAGCCGTAACGCTCGTCACGGCCACTTGTTTACATCAAAGGGTGTCGTTAATATTTCAAATCAAAAGTATTTTGATGATTTTAATCCCATTGATGATGAGTGCCAGTGTCCAGTCTGCAAAAATCATTCCAGAGCATATGTGCGTCATCTTATAAAGAGTGGAGAAATGCTCGGTCAGCGTCTTTGCGTTATGCATAATCTTTGGTTCTATAACGATTTGATGCAAAAAATTAGGGACGCACTTGATGAAGGCAGATTCACCGAGTTTAAACAAGAGATTTTACCTCGGATTGATAGGCGAATTTGATTATGAATTTCTTTGATAAAAATCACCTAATGTTTGATATGGATGGTACACTTTTGGATTCAATGGTGTGCTGGAGTTATTCTGGCAAAGCTTATGCTGAAAAGCTCAATATTGATATACCTGATGACGTTGCCGAAAGCTTTGCGAGAATGTCTCTTCAAAGAGCGAGAGACACTATGCAAAAATATACCGACAAGCCGTTATCGATCGATATGTTTAGTGATGTTTTGCTTGAGCTTTATATGAATCACGCAAAGGTTAAAAATGGTGTTATACAATACCTTGAAGAAGCAAGGTTGCTTGGCAAAAAAATGTGTGTTATTACTGCAACACCACGACGGGCTGCTATACCATGTTTAAATCATTTCGGTCTTTTAAAATATTTTGATTTTATTTTAACTGCCGATGAATGTTTTTCAGGCAAAGATGAGCCCTTAGTGTTTAATCAAGCCTTGAAACTTTTTGATTGCGAGAAAAATGATGCAGTTATGTTTGAAGATGCACTTTACAGCATCAAAACATCAACACAAATGAGGATTTTGACAGTTGCAGTTGCAGAAGGTTATTATAGTTTTTGCAAGGATGATATAAAGAAATACGCAGACGTTTATTTAGAAAACGGATTTTTAGATTTGTTAAATTCGAAAGGATAAATAATAAATGTTGAATTTAGATAATATCTTAATGAAGGTGCAAAAACCAGGTCGATATGTTGGTGGCGATCAGAATTCAATAGTAAAAGATGCTGATTCTGTTGACGTTAGATTTGCTTTTTGTTTTCCTGATAGTTATGAGATAGGTATGTCACATCTTGGAATGAAGATACTCTATCACACTTTAAATAGACTTGATTTCGTTTGGTGTGAGAGAGTCTTTGCCCCGTGGGAAGACATGGAAACTCTTATGCGCCAAAATGAGATACCCCTATACTCACTTGAGAGTCACACCCCTTTGTCTTGCTTTGACATAATCGGTTTTTCTTTGCCATATGAGCTGAGCTACACCAATATTCTTAATATGCTCGATCTTGGTAACGTTCCCGTTTTGTCAAAAGACAGAAAGGGTCTAAAAAACATCGTTATGGCAGGTGGACCTTGCGTTTGCAATCCTGAGCCACTTGCTGATTTTATTGATCTTTTTGCAATCGGTGAGGGTGAAGAGCTTAATAATGAGATTTGCGATCTTTATCGCAAACACAAAATGCTTGGTTCAACCCGTGAAGAGTTTTTGCGTGATGCTGCAAATATTGAAGGTGTATACGTTCCTTCGCTATATAAAGTTACTTATAATGACGATAACACCATTAAAGAGTTTAAGCCCATTAATGGTGCACCCTCTAAGGTCAAAAAACGTATTATTGGCGATATGGATAAGGCTGACTTTCCAACAGAATTTGTTGTGCCATATATCGAAACTGTTTTTGATCGATCAACTGTTGAAATTTTCAGAGGATGTATAAGAGGCTGTCGTTTCTGTCAAGCAGGATTTATTTATCGCCCTGTAAGAGAGAAATCCCCCGACGTTGTTAACGAGCAGGCAAAATGCCTTTGCCACAACACCGGTTATGAAGAGCTTTCATTGCTTTCGCTTTCAACTAGCGATTACACCGGTCTTAATGATTTGCTTGAGGATATGCTACCCTGGACTCAGGATGAAAAGATTAATCTAGCTCTGCCTTCGCTTAGAATTGACAATTTCTCAGATGATTTGCTTAAAAAGATATCTTCAGTTCGCAAATCCGGATTGACCTTTGCTCCCGAAGCAGGAACTCAGCGTCTTCGTGATGCAATTAATAAAAACATTACTGAAGAAGAAATACTTAATTCTTGTTTAACAGCATTTAAGGGTGGTTACACAGCCGTTAAGCTATATTTTATGATGGGTCTTCCTACCGAAACAATGGAAGATATAAAAGGTATTGCCGACCTTGCGATGAAAATTATTCATCTGTTTGGCACTATGCCTAGTAAGCCGAAGGGTAAGAGCGTTACCGTTTCGATTTCTTGCGCAACCTTTGTGCCTAAGCCTTTCACTCCATTCCAGTTTGAGCCTCAGGATGACGACGAGACTATTAAGAAGAAGCAACAATATCTTGTTGAGTGTGTAAAGTCACGCAAGATTCATCTTAGCTGGCATGATTCATCGACCTCTATTATGGAGGCAGTTCTCGCAAGGGGAGACAGACGACTCTCTAAGGTTATCTATAACGCATGGAAGTCCGGTTGCAAGTTTGATAGCTGGGGAGAATACTTTAATTGGGATAAATGGCTCGAAGCATTTAAAGAGTGCGACGTTGACCCTGCTTTTTATGCTCACAGACGCAGAGAGTTTGACGAGATTAATCCTTGGGATCATATTGATCTTGGAATTACAAAGGATTTCTTCATTCGTCAAGATAAATTAGCTCACGAAAGCATTACCACACCTCATTGCAGAATCAAGTGTGCAGGCTGTGGTGCAACTATATTTGGGGAGGGATTGTGCTGTGAAAAACGTTAGAGTTTTTTATAATAAAACCGGCGATATAAAATATATCTCTCACCTTGATATGAACAGAGTGTTTACCCGTCTTTTGCGTCGCTCTGGATTGCCTATTTGGTACACAGTTGGTTTTAACCCTCACCCAAAAATGAACTTCGCTTTACCACTATCATTAGGCTTTGAAAGCGAAAGTGAAATAATCGATATCAGGATCGAGCCTGACGACTTTCCGTGTGATGAGGTTGCGAAACAGCTTAGCGCAGTTATGCCTAAGGGTTTAACTGTCAAATATGCTGCAGACCCTGTTATGAAGGTTACTGAGATTGCTTATGCAAGATTTTTGATTGAAACCGATGGTTTGCCTGATTTGACAGATTTTTTTGCTCAGCAAACAATTATAACTGATAAGCGCACAAAAAGTGGTACAAAGCCAACAGATATTCGACCTATGATAAAAGATTACGAGATCAATGGTAATAATCTTGTGCTCATTTTAAGTGCAGGCGCAATTAACCTAAATCCAACCCTTGTTTTGAGCACTGCAGCTCAGTATGTTGGTGCCGAAATCAACCCGATTAAGATTACAAGAACCAACGTTTTTGATAGCAACATGAAAAATTTTCATTAATTTAAAAAAAGACTTGAAATTTTAGATTAAGTGTGTTATTATGCATTGGTATGTAGTTTCCGTCGTTCCTTTGCGTCGGGCTTCATTGATAAATTCATCATTGAAACGGGTAGTCCTCTATCACAATAAATTGTGAATATGAACGCCTGAAAATAATTAAGGAGGAAAATCTGATGGATATTATTAAAGAATTGACCGCCGGTCAGCTTAAAGAAAATGCTCCCAAGGTTAGCGTTGGTGACACCGTTCGCGTTCAGGTTAAGATTCGCGAGGGAGACAAAGAGAGAATGCAGGCTTTCGAGGGCACCGTTATCGCAAAGAACGGTTCCGGCATCTCTGAAACCTTCACCGTTCGCCGTGTTACCTATGGTGTTGGTGTTGAGCGTGTATTTCCCGTTCATTCACCCAACGTTGGCGATGTTACCACCGTTCGTCGCGGTAAGGTAAGACGCAGCAAGCTTTATTATCTGCGTGACAGAGTCGGTAAAGCCGCTAAGGTTAAAGAAAAGATCTGATTCAAAAGGAGGGACACGCAGTTGTCCCTCTTTATTTTTTAGGTGGTGATTTTATGTCTGATGTTCAAGATATTCAGTGGTTTCCGGGGCATATGGCTCGAACAAGACGTCAAATTCAAGCTTCACTTAAGCTCATAGACGCAGTCGTTGAGGTTATTGATGCGCGTATACCTATCTCTAGCTGCAACCCTGAGGTGCCACAACTTACTGAAGGCAAGCCGAGACTGGTGTTACTCAATAAATGCGATATTGCTGATAAAGAGAATACAGCTTTATGGATTGACTATTATAAAAAACAAAATATAACTGCTCTCGCAATTGACAGCAAGAATGGCACAGGCTTAAACAACTTTGTTCCAGCAGTTAAATTGTTACTTGCTGATAAGATTGAGAGAAACAAAGCTCGTGGTATCAATAAGACCCTCCGTTTGATGGTAGTCGGTATACCTAACTGTGGCAAATCATCCTTCATAAATCGTATGGCTCGCACGGTTAAAGCTAAGGTTGAGGATAGACCCGGTGTAACCAGAGGCAATCAATGGTTCGCTATAGCAGGTGGAATTGACCTTTTAGATACTCCCGGAGTGCTTTGGCCAAAATTTGATGATAAAATTGTTGGCGAAAGGCTTGCATTTACAGGCGCAATAAGAGATAATATACTAGATATAGAATCGCTTGCGATGCGCTTTATTGAATCAATACCCGAAAAGTATATGGGTAGCTTTAAAGAAAGATATAAACTTGATGATATATCTGAGCTTGATTCATACGAGGTGCTTGAGCTTATCGCTAGAAAAAGAGGCATGCTAATATCTCGAGGTGAGTTTGACACCGAAAGAGCTGCTATTATGCTACTTGATGAGTTCAGAGCAGCAAAAATTGCAAGAATTTCTCTTGAATCACCGGAAGGGGAGTAACTAAAATGGACGATAAAGAGCTTATCGTAGAAAATGAAGAGTCGATTGAGCTGATTGATATTAAAGATAGTAAGCGCGCTATTAAAGGTGTGTTTGATTGGGTTGACTCAATTGTTGCTTCTGTAATTATTGTTGTTATTTTGTTTGCATTCGTATTTAGAGTGGTCAGGATTGATGGAGAATCCATGAATAACACCCTAATGCATAATGATAGAGTGCTTATTTATAACCTTTTCTACACTCCAGATCAAGGTGATATTGTTGTAGTATCTCGCAATATCTCAAATGACGTTTCTGATGAAAAAGTAGGTAACGAGCCTATTATTAAAAGGGTAATTGCTACTGAGGGTAATGAGGTTGATATCGTTTATGACAAAGATGGAGTTGGTCACGTCTTTGTTGATGGAGTTCAATTCACAGAATCAACAATTAAAGAACCAATGAGAGACATCATGATTCAAAATGCTGTAACTTTCCCTCAAACTGTACCTGAAGGTCATATATTTGTGCTGGGTGATAATCGCAACAGCTCATTAGATAGTCGTTCTGCTCTAATAGGCGATTACGGTATGATTGATACTCGATACGTAATGGGTCGTGCAATAATAAGGATTTTTCCGTTTGGAAAGATAGGTGTTTTAAATTGAAAACAATACCCGATTTTTCAATTGAAAACGAAGTCAAGTTAAATGGATTTTCTTTTGTCTGTGGAGTTGACGAAGCAGGTCGTGGGCCTTTAGCAGGACCTGTTTATGCAGCTGCCGTTATTTTGCCTGAGGATTGCGAAATCGAAGGCCTAAATGACTCTAAAAAGATTAGTGAAAAGAAGCGCGATATGCTTTTTGATATTATTAAGCAAAAAGCAGTTTCTTATTGTGTTGCATCTGCTTCGGTTGACGAAATTGAAGAGTTTAATATTTTAAACGCAACCTATTTGGCTATGAACAGAGCTATTGAAGGTCTCAGTATGCCTGCTGATTACGCTTTGATTGACGGCAACAGAGTTCCAAATGGAATTAAAATCCCCTGTCTAACCGTTGTTAAAGGTGATGCCAAATCTTTTTCAATTGCCGCTGCATCAATACTCGCTAAGGTAACTCGTGATAGAGTTATGAATGAGATGAGCGAAAAATATCCTGAGTATAATTTTAAAAAGCATAAAGGATATGGCACAAAGGAACATACAGACGCCATTCTTGAATATGGACCTTGCGAAATCCACCGACTAAGCTTTCTCAAAAAGCTTCTGGGCAAGTGATGTTATGAATATAGGCAAAACAGGAACAGCCGGCGAAAAGGCGGCCGCAGACTATTTGAAGAAAAAAGGATTTAAAATTATCTCTCAAAACTATCAAACTCGATATGGTGAGCTTGATATTGTCTGCACTTATAAAAAATACATAGTATTTGCCGAGGTCAAAACAAGATCAAAAAACTATATGATTAGTGGTCGTGAAGCTGTTAATTTTTCAAAGCAAAGAAAAATTATTAAGGCAGCCTTGCAATATATGCAATCATATAAAATAGATTTACAGCCACGTTTTGACGTTGTTGAGATTGTGATTTGTGACGATAAGTTTGATATTTCACACATTGAAAACGCTTTTACTGCCGATGGTTTTAATGAATATTTTTGATTAATTAATTGACAAATTGCGTTAGATATGCGATTATATTTAAATATTTTAGTTTACTGAAATAAAGGAGTAACAATTATGCTATACAACAGCACAAGAAACAGTTCTGTGGTCGTTAATGCCTCAAAGGCTATCAATGACGGCATTTCTAAGGATGGAGGTCTTTTTGTACCTGAGTCAATGCCTCAGCTTGATACTGCTTTTGTTGATAGCATTAAAAATCTTGATTACAAGGGTCGCGCAAAGGCAATTCTCAAATTGTATTTGACTGATTTCAGCGAGCAAGAAATCTCTGATTGCGTTGAGGGTGCATACAGTGGTAACTTTGATGTCGATATCCATGCACCTATCTCAGATATGTCTGATGGTTCATATATTCTTGAGCTGTGGCATGGTCCTACCTGCGCGTTTAAAGATATGGCTCTTCAGCTTTTACCTCATCTTTTGACCCGTTCTGCTGCTAAAGCAGGTGATGGCAAAAAGACCGTTATTCTTGTTGCAACCTCAGGTGACACAGGCAAAGCTGCTCTTGAAGGCTTTAAAGACGTTGACAATACTGAGATTATCGTATTTTATCCTGTAGACGGTGTTAGCGACACCCAAAAACTTCAGATGGCTACTCAAAGTGGTGACAACGTATTTGTTTGCGCAATTGAGGGTAACTTTGATGATGCTCAGTCAGGTGTTAAAAAGATATTCACCGATAAGGCTGTTGCAGATAAGCTCTTTGAAAACGGCATGTCC
>JAZRMJ010000174.1:0-3297 GCA_045647445.1 Acutalibacteraceae bacterium
GCGAAATTCACCAGCTTTGCCTCTTTGGGTGAAGAGATCAAAGAGCGAACCATTCTCATCAACGGCGTTTTTTATGCCGGCGGCGATGCGCTGTTTGATTTTTACAGTCTTATCGTATGCATGTGGGGTATTGCCGTGCCGCTTGCGGCACTGGGCACCTTTGCGCTGGGTTGGCCTGTATGGATAGTCTATTCCTGCACCTGCTTGGACGAGGTGGGCAAAATCCCGTGGGTAATGTACCGCTATAAAAAATATAAATGGGTCAAAAACCTCACAAGGGATTGATGCAAACAACAAAAAAGCACCGCCAAAGCGGTGCTTTTTTGTTGTGGCGGAGAGGAAGGGATTCGAACCCTTGTGACGTTGCCGTCTAACGGTTTTCAAGACCGCCCCGTTATGACCACTTCGGTACCTCTCCGTATTCAATTAACTCTGTAATAATATCACACCCACCCCTGCTTGTCAAGTCTTTTTTTATTTCTATTTTTAAGCATAATCTTATCCCTTTTTTGGCATGATAAAAATATGTTTTTGGGGGTGCTTTATGCTTGTTTCTTTAATTCGCACGGCAATTCTTTATATCGCTGTCGTTGCAGGGCTACGCATTATGGGCAAACGGCAAATAGCCGATATGCAGCCCAATGAGCTGGTTATAACCATTCTTATATCCGAGATCGCTTCTATCCCCATTCAAGATGTGAACCAGCCAATCTTGAGTGGAATAACTGCAATCGCTCTGCTTGTCGCAATGGAGGTTATGCTCTCTGTGCTTGCTCTTAAATCGGGCTGGATTCGCAGCCTGATTAACGGACGCCCCGTGCTTGTGATACACCACGGCAAAATCGACCAGACGGCAATGAAAAGTCTGCGAATGACGGTCGACGATTTGATGGAGAGCTTAAGACAAAATCAGATTTTTGACCTGGAGCAGGTCGAATTCGCTCTGGTTGAGACTAACGGCAACATATCGATTATGCTCAAAAGCCGATATCAGCCTCTCACCGTAGGTCAGGCAGGTATTGACTCGGGTGATAAAGGTCTGCCCGTGCCCGTGATTTGCGACGGTAAGCTTCAGCCTCACTTTATGAGAGCGTTGAGCGTATCGAAGCATAAGGTTCGGGGGCTGCTAAAATCTCGCAAGCTCTCACCTAATCAGGTCTTTTTGATGACCCTTGACGCCGAGGGTAACCAGACTCTTATCACAAAGGAGCCAAAAACATGACTCGACTTATTACAGCGGGAATATTGCTCGCGTTCATAATCGGTTGCTGTGCTATCTCGAGCGTTACCATCACCTCTTATGCCAATAATCTGACCGAGCTTTTAGACGATGCTGAGTCGGTCGCAAACAACGGTGATATGGAGGGTGCAAGGGCTTTGGCGCAAAAGGCTGAAGCTGCATACACTAACAGCGAGGGAATTATGTTTTTATTCGTTTATCACTCTCTCGTTGAGGATTTAGGCGAAGAGCTTGCTACCCTACCGAATCTTGCAACGAGCGAGACAAAGGATGATTTTTTATCTCAGCTCGACCTTGTGAGGGTGATTGTGACCCATTTAAGGCGAGATAATCGGCCGAGTTTGCGCAGCATTTTCTAAAATCCCCTCAAAAAACTTGACTTTTTGGGGTCAGAGTGTTAGTATAAATCAAAGCATAAACCGTTGATTGAGAGTAGTAGCCTGCCTTTAACGCTTAAAGAGAGCCACGTTTGGTGTGATGTGGCAGCCGATAACAGGTGAATGGGCTCATGAGGTCGAACTGAATTTTTAAGTAGGTGAGACGGATGCCGTCCGTTACAGCGGCATCGCATCATTTTGGTGCGTAGCAAGGTGCACGGGCTTTTGCCGTGAATTTGGGTGGTACCGCAGGATAACTCTTGTCCCATACATAGTGGGCAGGGGTTTATTTATTTTGAGGTGTTACTTATGAAATTATTAACCAAACGATGGCGTAGCTGAATCCAACATAAATTAAAATATTTTAGGAGCGATTGCTATGAATAACTATAGAGATTTTGATAACTATTTAAAACACTTCCCCGACGAAAACGGCTACTTCGGTGAGTTCGGTGGAGCATTTTTGCCCGACGAATTGGTGCCTGCATTTAAAGAGGCTAACGACGCTTATGAGGCCATTTGCCATTCGGCTCAGTTCATCAACGAGCTTCGTAGAATTCGCAAGGAGTTTCAGGGTCGACCCACCCCCGTATATCACTGCGAGCGCCTTTCAAAGCTGTTTGGCAACTGCCAAATCTATCTCAAGCGTGAAGACCTCAACCACACCGGTGCTCACAAGCTCAACCATTGCATGGGTGAGGGTCTGCTCGCAAAATACATGGGCAAGAAAAAGCTGATTGCCGAAACAGGCGCAGGTCAGCATGGTGTTGCCCTTGCTACTGCAGCAGCATATTTTGGCATGGAATGCGACATCTATATGGGTGAGGTTGACATTGCAAAACAACACCCCAACGTTATCCGTATGAAGATGCTCGGTGCCAACGTTATACCCGTTACCCACGGTCTTAAAACCCTCAAAGAGGCTGTTGACGCTGCTTTTGAGGCATACCTTAACGAATATGACAACGCAATTTACTGCATTGGCTCAGCCCTCGGCCCCCATCCCTTCCCCAAAATGGTAAGAGACTTTCAGTCGGTTATCGGCATCGAGGCAAGAGAGCAATTCCTTGAAATGACAGGCATTTATCCCGATGCTGTTTGCGCCTGCGTTGGCGGTGGCTCAAACTCTCTGGGTATGTTCACCCCCTTCCACGCTGACCCCGTGGATATATATGGCGTTGAGCCCCTCGGCAGAGGTAGTGGCATCGGTGACCACGCCGCAACCATGCAGTATGGCTCTAAGGGTAAGCTCCACGGTTTTGAGAGCTATCTGCTCCAAGACGAAAATGGTGAGCCCCTGCCCGTATACTCCATTGCAAGTGGCCTTGACTACCCCGGTGTTGGCCCTGAGCATGCATATCTGCGTGATGCAGGCAGAGTTAACTACGTAACTGCATCCGATGACGAGGCGATGGAAGCCTTCTTCCTCCTTTGCAAATATGAGGGTATCATCCCCGCTATTGAGAGCTCACACGCTCTTGCTTACGCCATCAAGTATGCTAAAGAGAAAAAGACCGGCTCAATTCTCGTTTGTCTGTCAGGCCGTGGCGATAAGGATATCGACTATGTTTATGAGAATTACGGCTGCGGTGAGCAGTTCAATATTGATAGATAAAAGATTAAGCGGTGAGCTTCGGCTCACCGCTTTTTATGTTAAATTTTTCAATTACAGTCTTGGGA
>JAZRMJ010000175.1:0-3606 GCA_045647445.1 Acutalibacteraceae bacterium
TATATAAAAACCACATCTACAAGTCCCGACCAACCCCCTGAATCGGTGTATTGCTATACGGATGCAGACGGAACCGAGCATTGCTTCTATCATAAAGACGACGACTCCGAAAATGTATACATAGATGAGGACGGACTGGAACTCACACTGACATTAAGCACCGACCCCTATGGATTCACCGAACCCGAATACACGATCACAGACAAATCGGGCGGCACAATGAAGTTTGATCAAGCCGGTCTACTTTATGAGATATCGGATGCGAGCGGGAATAAGATCACCTTAAGCTATGGTCAAAACGGCCGTTTGTTGACCGCAACCGACGGCGCGGGTCGAGTCACGACCTTTAACTATAACGAAAACAATCACCTGTCATCCATCGTGGATCCCGCCGGCAGAATAACCAAGTATGAATATACTGTATCATACAACAGCCTTCTAACTTCAATCGGAGATAACGGCTCATGGTTGAGACGCATCACACGACCTGACGGATACCAGACCACCTTTAACTATGACGCCAACGGCTATCTTACTATGATTCAGCAGGGGCGTCAAAGCGGTATGATAGACAACGACTGGATGGAGTTTAGGGTAAATTCATCCGGCGTGGTAACACAGGTCGGCGAGTATTATGCAGCGGCTCCCAGAGTTGAGGGTCAAAAGGTTGGTATTACCCACCCCACGACAAATCAAACGGTATACCGCACCAGCGGCTCTGATGATGTATATGGCAATGATGACGATATATACACCTATTTTTGCTTTGATCAATACGGCCGCACAGTCTCGACATATTCTTTAGTGGACGGGCGTTACAGTTCATCGACGGTGTCTTACAGTGCAGGTGATCTAGGTCCGAATCAAACGGGAAACCCGTATCATGTCAACAAGCTCAAGACAGGCGCGATGACAAATACACATTCCGTCAACCTGTTAAAAAACTCGAGCGTAGAGCGCAGTAGCAACTGGACAGCCGGCGTATGGGGTGAAGCCTTCGCCGGTTGGAGCGCAGCAATAACCGCTGATGAGTCATATATTGGTGAAAAATCATTAAAGATTTCAGCAACCACTGCAGTAACCGGCTCAAGCCCGCGTTATTACCAAGATATAACACTACCTGCAGGCACCTACACACTGTCAGGATATGTTAAGGCTGAAGGCATATCCACATCATCAACCAATGGAGCCTTCCTATGTGCTTATGTATGGCATCCTGATGGTGACCAGGTCAATATGTCGCGCCTCATAAACTCAGTCGGTCTATCCGGTGCTTCATCCGCTCTGGTCGGGGACGGATGGCAGCGCGTAACGGTGACATTCACTTTGGATGCACAACGCAGTGTGCGTATTAGCGCAGGCTTGAAAAATTGCACGGGCACAGCATATTTTGATGCCTTGCAGCTAGAAAAGGGCGACAGCGCAGGCAAATACAACATCATAGAGAACAGCAGCTTTGAGAACGGGTTGGAGCAGTGGACCAACACTATACCGACCGACCTCTTCTCTTTGGTCAACGATGATGCGTTTGACGGCTCGTATGCTGCACAAGCGACAGGTGGATATAACAAAACCCCTACCCTATTGCAACATTTTACACTCAATGATGCAACACAAAACAGCTATCTGCTATCCGGTTGGGCAAAAGCTGATTCGCTGAGTATTTCTGAGGATAACGGTCGCACCTTTAGAATTCAGGCAACAATAATTTACACTGACAGCACACAAAAGATATTCGACTTGGATTTTAATCCGTACTATGATGGATGGCAATACGGGTCAGTTGTTCTTATACCCGAAAGCGGTAAAACCATAAATAAGATAGGCATTGTTCTCGATTATAAAAACAATATGAACAATGTGAAATTCGATTATATAAGTCTGATACGGGATGAAGCATCAACCTATACCTATGATGACAACGGCAATCCTATCAGCGTAGTGCAAAACGCAAGCACCAAGTCGTCAATGGAATTTAACAGCTCAAACGACCTGACTATGCTGTTGAATCCTACCGGCTACGATTATCAGTACACCTATGATGACAAGCACAAGGTCACCGGCGCAACAAGTGAAGCAAAAACTCACACTGACTTCGCATATAATTCGCACGGGCTTTTGACAGGCACTACGGTACAATCCTCACAGTCCCCACCGACCAGCTTTTCGTCAACACAAGACAAGTTGTATGCCTCTGCGACCTACACAGACGACGGAAACTATGTCGCGAGCGTAACTGATAATCGCGGCAAGACGACACAAAACGGCTATGACCTAAACAGAGGTCTGCTGACGAACATCGTTGATCCCAAAGGCAACAAGACCTATTACAGCTACAACACCGACGATACGCTCAGCCTGGTGTGTTACGACAAAGATGGCAACAACAGCTATACCCACAACATCGACACCGCCGTAACATATAACTATACCAACGAGCAGCTTGTTCAGATAAACAGGCTGTCAGGTAATGTCGGACTTAGTTACAACTTCTCATACAACCCTTTTAGGCAGCTTGAGACAATCAAAATCGGCAACCGAACGCTAATTAACTATGCCTACAAAGACAACAACGGCAAGCTGGATACTGCTACCTACGGCAACGGCAGCAGCATACGATATGAGTATGACGCATACGAACGTGTCAAGGCGATATACCGCAACTCAAGCACCACGCCGAGCGTAAAGTATAAATACGATAATCTCGGCAACCTGCTTGAGCGAAAAGATACGTCCGGCGGCTTGACCACCTACTACGAATATGATTCTTCGGGCAGACTGGCGCAAAGCTACGCCCAAAAGATCAGCGGCATCGGATATGCCAATATCGGTTATGAATATGATCAAGCTAACCGTGTTAAAAACATAGAATACAGATTCTATGCGCCCTACGGAGAATTTTCAACCGGCTACACATACGCAGCAGATGGCCTTGTAACAAGCGTTACCCTCCCTAACGGTCAATACATCAATCAGTATTATGACGGATTAGGCAGAAGGATCAATCGGTTTATCAACGGTTGCTTCAGCTCTGCCAACGGCCCGATGAGAGAGTACTATACGTACACGGCGGGGTCGGGCGGCAGCAATGCGTCCTCGACCCTGGTCAGCGGCATCGACTACGGCTTTGGCTCTGACCTGTACTACTACTACGACAACAACGGCAACATTACTACTGTCATGGTCGGGGGTCCGAACACGATAGGTCATACCTATTCGTATGACGGGCTCAATCAGCTGACCTCAGAGAGTGATTATCAAAACGGGTTCAGTCGCAAGTATTATTATGACCTTGCCGGCAATATCACCCGTAAAGAGTTGTATGCTGCACCCGGCTTCCCCGAGCCTACCTACCAAGGGGCTATAGTATACGAATACGGCGATGCAAACTGGCCCGATCTGCTGACCAAATACAACGGTCAGACCATAACCTACGACGCCATCGGCAATCCGCTGCAATACCGTGACGGTATGACCTTCACGTGGGAGAATGGCCGCCAGCTTAAGAATGTGGTTGCAAACAGCAATACGGTAGGTTATACTTATAATGCAGACGGCATACGCATCAGAAAGTCCGGCGGCAGCAACGGTCTGCTGGGCGCTGAG
>JAZRMJ010000176.1:0-9312 GCA_045647445.1 Acutalibacteraceae bacterium
ATAGGCTATGCCCTCGCGGAGCTCATCCTCACTAAAATTAGCAGAGGCAGTGCGCATACCGAATTCGCGACCGGCAAGATAGACGGCATCTGCACCGAAATCAACTGCACAGCGAAGTCTGACTATATCGCCGGCAGGGCAAAGTAATTCAGGTGCTTTTATCATGCCCACAGACCCTTTCTCTTGAGAGTTGAAATTGTGCTATTGTGCTGAGCGAGGGTGCGATTATAGTAGAACTTATGATTTTTGTCAGTTACGAAGTAGTAGGCATTGCCGAGGGTGCTCTCATCAGGCTCAAGCACTGCCTTGATAGCGCTGATGGTTGAACTGCACTGCGGTCCGGGGGGGAGGCCCTCAAAGCCTGCCTTTGAGATGCGATTGCCATCCTCACCGTAAAGCTCATAGTTGTTGGTATTGTAGCGATTATCGGGATAGTAGAAGGTAGGAGTTGAGCCGAGATAATGAGGCTGATTCTCCCACACGAGACGATTGAGAAACACCGATGCGACCTTGGGCATTTCACTGTCGAAGCCACTACACTCCATCTGAACGATGGATGCCATTGCTAAAACATCGTGCAAATCCTCTATGCCGTATTTTTTGAGTTTTTTAATCTTTTCTTTATAATCAGGGCATTCCTCTTTAAGCTTTTGGTCGAGGTTACCCATCATTCGATTAATAGCATGAACTGCGTTGCTCTCGCTATAGTTCTTTTCGGAGTTATCAACCATAGTAAAAAACTCGTAGGTGTCGGGATAGAGATAGCCCTCAAAGGAGTAATAGACGTTGTCAATCGGGATATCGTCGACAAAATCATATTTAAAATCATAGCGCTCGATATGCTTTAAAATATAGTTGAAATCCTTTGCCGTGCAAACCTTGTTTTCTTCAAGCAGTTTGCGAATCGACTCGACGGTTGCACCATCAGGAATAGTAACCTTAACTGTCTTTCGCTCGTTGCTCTTTTGAAGCTGCTCGATAATTCCGTCGTAACCCATGTTTTCGGTGAGGGTGAAACCACCGTATTTAAGGCTTCCCTCTTCGCCCTTAAACTTAACATACAAACGGAACAGCAGAGGATAGTCTATGACTCCCTCTTCTTCAAGCAGGTTTGCTATCTGCCTAACATTCATACCCTTTTCGATTTGAACATCAGCGCTCTTATCACCGACAAGACCGAGAAGGTCGTTGGCGCCTAAAATCAGCATCCATGCCATTAAAGCAGAAACAAGCACGATAATCACTGCCCACATTACGGTATAAAGTGGACCATGAGGTTTTTTGTTTTGCTGTTTTTTCTCTCGTGCGTTTTCTTTGGACAGTTTTCTCATATCAACGTCTCGCTTCGATAGGGGACGGGGGCTGCCCTGCTCCATCGCACATTCCTTGCGACTACGAATGCGAGATGCATAGTCATCGCTGATTTTAAAGCCTCCACCGATAACAAAATCATCATCCTGCACGGTAGGAGTAGGTGCAGGAGTGGTCACAGTGGGGGTGCTCATAATTTCTTCGGGAGTGATGGCGTTATCGTCGGGGGTGGGAATGATATCGGGATGGTCTGCCTCTACCTTGCCACTGAAGGTAAGACCCGCCCCCTCCTTATTGCCCTGACGGTCATCGGAATTACTGAAGATATCACGGTAATCGCTCATTTTATTTCCCTCTTTTGCTCATTTATCTTTCTAACGAATTTTTCGGTCAAAACTGCTCCAAGCGGTACGTCGTAACGCCCGTGATTGAGACGATAACAATAATTCTCACTATAGGTTATGCCGATGGTATCGCCCGTAAACTTTGATAAAAATCGGTCGTAATAGCCACCACCGTAGCCAAGCCTATAGCCGAAGCTGTCGAGTGACAAGGCAGGCACAACAGCAAGTCCACCATGCTCAGGCTGCCACATGGGCAGGGCCTCTGGTGGCTCAAGCACACCGAAGGTTCCCGGCTCGAGTTGGTCTAAATCGGTTATGTAGTGAAAGGTCATCTCCCTTGTGCCGGTAACGCAGCGAGGGAGAGCCACACGCCTGCCATGTCGCAGAGCGTGGCGAATTATATCGTAGGTGTCGACCTCTATAGCAGTTGAAGCATAGATTAGCAGCACCTTACACTCTCGGTATTGATAAGTCGCAATGAGCCTATGACGAAGCTGAGCGTCCAGCTCGGACTTTTTGGTCGAATCAAGAGAGGAGCGCCACAACTTTATATCGGTTCTTAACTCGCCCTTATATTCACGCAGGTCTATCTTTTGCATTTCATTGAGTTCCCTATTGCAATGGATTTTTTATCGCCCTTTATGGCTCTGATTATTTCGAGACCAAACTCTATGGCAGTGCCGACTGCTCTGCCTGTAATAATGTTGCCGTCGGCAACAACTCGGTCTTCGGGCACCTCGGCGCCGGTCAAAAAGACCTCGTAGCCATCAAAGCAGACTGCTTTTTTGCCCTTTAAAAGACCAAGATTGCCAAGTATTGAGGGGGCAGCACAGATAGCGCATATAAGCAGACCTCTCTCAGCGCAATAGGCTATGCTGCGCTGAACGATTTCGTTCTTTTCAAGATTAAGTGTGCCGGGGATTCCACCGGGCAGAATAACGCCCGTCATATCGCTCATATCAAGCTGGTCGGCAGTAATATCGGCTACAACGGGGATACCGTGGTTGCCGACAACAATTTTGCCGCCAAGGCCTACGGTAGTAACGTCTATATCGCCTCTGCGAACGGTATCGACAGTTGCGATTGCTTCGGTCTCTTCAAAGCCGTTAGCTAAAAAGCAGTATAACATATTTATCTCCTTATCTTAAAGCACACGGCTGACTGCCGCGAAAATTTCGTTTGCTATATCCTCTCGGGTGCGCACCTCGCCATCACGGCTGCAGCTAACAACAATCCACCCGAGGCGATTTGCAGCGTAAAGGGCTGCGCCTCGGCAATGCTCAAGGTAGCCTGTATCGCGCTCATGGATATCCTTTTTGCCCTCATCGCCCTCGTAGCGACCACTCATTAGCTTTTGCGATACCTCAATAGGCATATCAAGGTATATAACCGCATCAGGTCGAGGGATACCCATCTTATCAAACTCAAACTCATATAGCCAATCAAGGTAGCTATCTCGCTCGTCGGAATTGAGTTTAGAGGCTTGATGAACGGCATTTGAGGTGGTGTAGCGATCGCAAACTATGGTTGCACCCTCAAGGTAGGCCTTGCCCCAATCGGTTTTAAAGGATGCAAAGCGATCAACTGCATAAAATGCCGATGCAGCGTAGGCGTTGACATCGCTCGGGTCGGTACCGAATTTGCCTGCAAGATACATGCGCACGGGTGCGCTCGAATCACTCTCATAGTCGGGAAATTTAACGTATCTTACATCGCCCGAAAGACGCTTTTTAAGCAGCTCAAGCTGGGTGGACTTGCCACTTCCGTCGAGCCCTTCAAGAACTATAAGCTTGCCTCTCATTTTTAGTTACCTCTTTTTTGAAACTGCTCACGGATTTCGGCTGCCTTGCCGCAAGACATTTTGCCCTCCTTGCAGGGGCCGAAGGCACAGGGTGGGCCTGCCTTGGCAAAAAGGTCGGGGGCAACCTGCTTGCACTGAGCGAGCATTTGGTTTGCTACCTCACGAATCTCCCACTGGGCACGATGGCAACAACGGTGAGCAAAGAAGTTATAGAGGCTTCTTGCATTCATAGTGACTATCATTTTGGTAGCGCATGCGTTGGGAAGAACGAAACGAGCATCCTCAATTGCGCGCTTTTCGGCATCTTTTTTTGCCTTTTTGGGGTCGACACCCTCAGCGATAAGCTCAGCCTCATGCTTTTTAGAGAGAATTTCGGTCAAACGGTCGTAATCCTTTTGGGCACGCTCCATGCTGTCGATATAAATACGGGCTGCCTCTTCGTTTGCCTCTATCTCGGGAGGAAGCACATACTCAAACTGGTCGAGCTTAACGTAGCGCTGACTTTGAACCGAATAGGATGCGATTCGATGCCTTGTTATCTGAGCGAGCAGAGCACGAGATACACCCTCTATGCCAAAGGTGAAGCTTGCATGCTCGATAGGGCTTTCGTGGCCTATTTGAGCCAGCATCTCAACAAATGAGGCTGCCTTTTCGTCGGTCAGACCATCCATTATGCCCTCGATTGAGGAGGCTGAATAGCATAATTTGGCTGCTGATGCTACCGTTTTTTCGGGCATCGGTGTATGGGCAAGTAAAACTACTTTAACACTCATCTTATTTATCAATCCCTTCGGTCAATCGGCAAAAGTAAACACTCCCACTGATACAGTTATTTTGATTATATCAAAAACGCAAATAATAATCAACCCATTATTTATTAGCAAATGTTTTGGCAGAATATAAAAACGCACAATTATTAAACGCAAAATTCGTCAAAATTGATTGATTATTTACCTTTTTTTATAGTCGCATATATGTTAAAATGTTTATATCACTAAATGAAGGGGCTTTTTATTTATGTCAGAACAACATTCAGTAGTAGGACCACTCGGTATTATTGCCATGCCCGGTTGCGAAGAAATCGCTGCAAAGGTTGATAATTACATTCACTCTTGGCGTGGCGACGAAATCGAAACCTATAACATTCCCGTTACCTGCCCTCGCTTTGGTTCAGGTGAGGCCAAGGGCCTTGTTAAAACCAGTGTTCGCGGTCACGACATCTTCATTATCTGCGACGTATTTAACTACGGCATCAAATATCGCATGTATGATCAGATCGTTCCTATGAGCCCCGACGATCATTTTCAGGATCTTAAGCGCATTATAGCCGCTCTTGGTGGCAAAGCTCGCCGCATCACCGTTATTATGCCCATGCTCTATGAGGGCAGACAGCATCGTCGCTCTGCTCGTGAGTCGCTTGACTGCGCTCTCGCTTTGCAGGAGCTTGTTTCTATGGGTGTAACCAACATCATCACCTTTGATGCTCACGACCATCGCGTTCAAAACGCTATCCCCCTCTCAGGCTTTGAAAACGTTCACCCCACCTATCAGATGATTAAGGCTCTTGTGAACACTGTGCCTGACGTTAAGCTTGACCACGACAACATTACCATCGTTTCTCCCGACGAGGGTGGTATGAGCCGCTGCATCTACTACTCTTCGGTTTTGGGTGTTGACCTTGGCATGTTTTATAAGCGCCGTAACTACTCCATTATTGTTAACGGCCGTAACCCCATTGAGGCTCACGAGTATCTTGGTAACGATGTCTCGGGCAAAGACGTTATTATCGTTGACGATATGATATCTTCGGGTGATTCTGTGCTCGATATCGGCAAAAAGCTTAAAGAGCGCAACGCTCGTCGCATCTTTGTTTTTGCATCCTTCGGTCTGTTTGTTGAAGGCTTCGAAAACTTTGATAAGGCTTATGAGGCCGGCTACATCGACAAGGTTTTCACCACCAACCTTATTTATGCTAAGCCCGAACTTCTCGATAAGCCTTGGTACAGTCGCGTTGATATGTCGAAATACATTGCACTCATCGTTGACACTCTTAACCACGATGATTCTATTAGTGGTTTGCTCGCTCCTATCGACAAGATTAAGACCTTCCTCGCTAACCACAAATAAGTTTTTAAGACGCTTTGCTACATAGCAAAGCGTCTTTTTTTGGTCGAACGATATATACAGTTATGTTAAATAATAATTGTTGATAATTACCTATTTATTATTTGACCAAATTATTGTATAATTAGGTGTGTGTTCAATTTTAGTTTACAATCTGCGCAATAATATGTGCTATAATAACTAAAGTTAATTCCAAACTGCATTTTCTTTTTTGGAGGGATAATAATGATAGAGGTCAAAAACCTCACTAAATGCTATTCTGCCCACAAGGCTGTTGACAACATCAGCTTCTCTATTGCTAAGGGTGAGATAGTCGGTTTTCTCGGCCCTAACCGTGCCGGTAAATCAACCACTATGAACATTATAACAGGTTATCTTTCTGCTACCGACGGTTCTGTTTCGGTTGCAGGCTTTGACATTCTCGATAACCCCGACGAGGCAAAGCGCCATATCGGTTATCTGCCGGAGCATCCTCCCCTTTACACCGATATGACCGTTAACGAGTATCTTAACTTCATTTATGACCTTAAAAAGGTTTCTCTGCCTCGCAAGGCTCACATTCAAGAGATTTGCGACCTTGTTAAGCTGAGCGACGTTGCTCACAGAGTTATCAAGCACCTTTCCAAGGGCTATCAGCAACGCGTTGGTATTGCTCAGGCTCTTATCGGCAACCCCGAGGTGCTCATTCTTGACGAGCCGACCGTTGGTCTTGACCCCCGTCAGATTGTTGATATTCGCAAGCTGATAGTTCACCTCGGTCGCAACCACACAGTTATTTTAAGCTCTCACATTTTGTCTGACGTGCAGGCTATATGCGAGAGGGTTATAGTCATTAACCGTGGTGAGATAATTGCTGACGGTGCTCCCGACCGTCTGGCTCGTGATTTGTCAGACGATAACATGCTGGCCGTCAGAGTTCATGGCCCTGAGCAGGACGTTTATAAGGTTATCAAGGCTATTCCCGGTGTTAAATCGATCATCTCGCTCGGCAAAAAAGAGCAGAGCGCCTACGAATACAACATTGAGGTTGCAAACGGTACAGACGTGCGCTGTGAGATTTCAAAGCGTCTTGCAGAGCGCAATTGGCCTGTCGTTATGATGCACTCTCACGAGCTCTCTCTTGAGGACGTATTTATTCGCCTGACCGACGGTACAACCGACAATGCATCCGTTAAGGCTAAGGCTGAGCAAGCTGCTCAAAAGCCTGATGGTGATACTGCTGCCGCTGTAGACAAGGCTATCGACGAGGTTATGGCTTCTGCTGACAGCGATAAAAACATCGGTAAGGAGGAATAATAATGACTGCTGTTTTTAAACGTGAGCTACGCGCATATTTCACTTCACCGCTCGGCTACATAGTAATGATTGTTTATTTAATGCTATATGGCGATATGTTTGTTAAGATGTATCAAAGCGGTATACCTGAAACGGGTATGATATTTTCATACTACTCGGTTATAACTGCATTTTTGATTCCTATTTTAACCATGAGACTTTTTAGTGAGGAGCGCAGACAGCGCACCGATCAGGCTTTGTTCACTGCACCCGTTACCCTGACAGGTATTGTTATGGGCAAGTTCCTTGCTGCTTTGACCGTTTACGGTCTGTCTCAGGCAGTTACCCTGCTGTATCACGTTGTATTCGCCTTTAACACTCCGGTTGATTGGATCGGCTTCTTTATTCACGTTTTCGGCACCCTGCTTATGGCTTCGGCTCTTATCTCGGTCGGTCTTTTTATCTCTTGTCTGACCGACAGCCAAATCGTTTCTGCCGTTGTTTCTTTAGCTGCTTCGGTTCTGTTGTTTACCGTTGACGGGCTTATCTCAAGCCTTGACAACAAGGTGGTTGTTGCCATCGTTGAGTGGATTTCATTCCCCGGCAGATACCAGAGCTTTATTGAGGGTGTGTTTGATATTGCTAACACCGTTTTCTTTATCAGCTTTGCCGCTATATTCCTGTTTTTGACCGTTCGCGTTCAGGAATCTAAGCGTTGGGCTTAATGAAAGGAGGAGCATTTATTATGAAAAAAGATAAAAACAATATTTCTGCTTCTTCTGAAGTTAAGCAAGCTAACAAAAAGAGCGCTTACGCTCGCAAGCGCATCTTTAGGCACGGCGGCTACGCCATTGCGCTCACTGCAATATTCATTGCTGTTGTTATTATGCTCAACATTGGTGCTACCATGCTGGCTAAAACCTTCTCAATGAAGGTTGACCTGACTGCTAACCGTGACCTTTCTATCAGCAGCGATAACAAGGATTATATTAAAAATGTTAAACGCGATGTGCACATCGTTGTATGCTGTGAAAAAGAGTTTTATAAAGACACTCTGTTTCAATATCTTGAGGGCCAAGGTGGCTTTGTAAGTCAGGGCGGTATGCAGCAATACTTCGTGCAAAACGCATATTTGCTTGAGGAGTATGACAAGCTCAGCAAACACATAACCGTTGAATATGCTGACCCTCAGGAGCCTGAATTTAACAAATACGTTAAGCGTTACCCCAACGCTTCGCTGTCAACAGGCAACATTCTCGTTGAGTCAAGCTTTGAGGTTGACGGCGAAAAGGTTGACCGTTATCGTGTTATCAACCTGATCGATACCCTATCTATAGATGAAGATACATCGGCATCCATGAACGCACAGGTTGTAAACGGTAACAAAATCGAAACCGCGCTGACCTCTGCTATTTACACAGTAACTGCCGATCGCACCCTTAACGTTGCGCTTGTGACTGCTAACGGTGGTGCGCCTATCACCAATCTGCAGAGTTATATGGAGATGAACAACTATCAGTTCACCGAGGTTAAGAGCCTCTTGACCGATAACATCCCCGCAGATTCTGACCTTGTTATTATCTCTCGCCCCACACACGACTATTCTGCTGAGGAGCTTGCAAAGCTCGATGAGTATTTGAAGCTCAAAAAAGAAAAGAAGAGCGTGCTTATGTATATCGCATCAATTGAGCAAGGAAATCTGCCCAATTTGAATGAGTTTTTGGATGAATGGGGATTCACCGTTGTGCCCGAAAACGTTGTTATGGAAACTGCGTCTGAAAATGCATATATTATTCCCTCAAACATTTTTATGGGCGAGATCACAAACAACGGCTATTCAGACAACGTAAGCCGTGATGACTATCGCTATATTGCAAGCGGCAACGTGCCCGTTATTGCTAAAAAGCCCAAGGATCGCCAGCTAAACACCATTCTTCAAATCTCATCGAGCGCTATTGCCGTGCCCCTCGATGCTGATGACAGCTTTAAAGAGAGTGATGCAAAGCACAAGGGTCCCTTTATTGGTGTTGGTATCAGCTCCAAATCGGATTATGACTCTGATAACAACTTTATGACCTCATCGGTAATCATGCTCAGCTCTATTGACCTTATTAACACCAGCGACAACAACTATGCCGAGGTCGGTAACCTTGAGCTGCTTTCGGTAGTTATTGATGAGGCTATCGGCAACGATTCGGTCGACATACGCTTTGATACTCGTGTTTTTGAAACCAGCGACTTTTTACCACCGAGCGAAGCAAGCGTTAACACAATGAGAATTATCTTTATTTACGCTTTGCCTTTGGCTGTGTTAGTATGTGGTGTGGTTATCTATATTCGTAGGAGGCGCTCATGAGCGAAAACAAGGATATAAAGGTTAACAGCACACCCGATGATAACTCTAACGGCAAGAAAAAAATCGAATATGATGAGAGTTTGTTTGAAAACTCCACCATA
>JAZRMJ010000177.1:0-10807 GCA_045647445.1 Acutalibacteraceae bacterium
CGTAGGTGCCAAACTGAATTATATCGCCCTTTTTGGCTTTTTCGGGGCTGACAGGGCCAAAGGATGGCAATATGTTTGGCAGAATGGTTGTAACAACCATTACAATCACTATAAGTATAGCCACCCCTCCACCACCTAAAAGGACGAAGGGCAAGGGTGAGCGACGCTTTTTATTTGGGCTCACAGGCGCTGAAGCTTTCGCCTGTGATGAGGCTTGCACGGAGGTTGACGCCTTTGGTGCGCTCTTTTGGGGTAGCGGCGTGACTTTGACGGGTGGATTATCGTTGCAAGGGTCAAACATGGATGCGTTGCAAATCTGAGTCATAAGAACTTCAGCTGATTTGATTCGGTTATAGAATAGAGCCTGATTGTTGCCAAGCTGAAGCTCAAGGCCGGGAGGCAGCGACGCATCATCAAGATAGATGGTTAGCATCTCTTTCTTTTTAGAAACGGCAAAAGTTATCTCTTGCCTGCAATGGGAGGATTGGATAGCCGCCTCAGAAATGAAGGTGATAACGCAACGGCTCGACATGAGTCGGTCAGCGATAAACTCCGGCCATTCGGTGCCTGCTTCGATACCTGCATCGTACCACACGCGATAGCCACGGCTTTGAAGCTCGTTTATAATGGGCAAAACCTTGTTGGAATCTTTATGAGCGTAGCTTATAAAGATATAGGGCTCGTTGCCGTTATATGCTGAAGGGGGTGCCATAAAATCGCCTCCTAAACTTTATATAGTAAGTATACAAAATTTATCTACAGAAAGCAAGAAATAAAGCAAAAACCCAATCGGTCAGGATTGGGTTTTTAAAACTTATTTTTTAATGGGCAAAAGTGTTCTCGTTTGCTTCTTATAGTCGGCAAGGCCTTCTTTGTGAGACTGTCTGCCATGGTATGCTGACAACAAAATACAAAACGGTGTTGGCTGCCGATCGACATCCATTAATCAAGGTTTTGGATATGATTTTGTTTGATGATATTTGTAGGATCTATCTTTTTTATTCTATTGCTTCATTGCTTCTGCCATATTAATTCGCTTTAGCTTTTTAGTTAACGCAAGGTCAACAATTATGGTAAACAGCAAGGTTAGGCCAATTGACCAGAGATAACTCAGCGGCGAAAGCCTAATGCCAATACAGAAGCCGTCTATAGTTATCTGACTCATGGTGTAATGCAGCAGAGCAACACCACAGGGGATGCCGACAATGGAGCTGATAATGGTTAAAATTATAATTTCTCTAAAAATATAGGATTTTTGCTCACCACTATGAAATCCGAGCACCTTTAAGGTTGCGATTTCACGAACACTCTCGGTGATGGTTATATTAGTCAGGTTATACAGCACGATAAAAGCGAGCGCTCCTGAACAGACAAGCACAATCAAAACGATAAGGTTCAGACTCTCGAGCATACTGCTAACCGATTCTTTCATATCATAAACAATGCTGACTGCTGCAACATTATCAATATTTAGAATTTTTGCGCCTAATTTGTGCCCGTCAACGCCATCCTTAAAGCTAAGGTAGGCAGTGTTGATTTTGGGTGCGTTTTCGTAGGCTTTTGCATTAAGATAAACAATATCACCGATATAATTATCATAGATGCCTGAAACGGTTAGGGCCATTTTCTTGTAATCGCTATCGCGAAGGGCTTTAATCTCGACCTCACCCATTTTGTAGGTTTTGCTAACGCTTTGAAATTCAACAAAAGCTTCATAGGTTAATCCCTCTTAATATAAATTATAAAATATTATAGCAACTGCATGATGTGATATAATATAGTAATCAAAAATCATCCCTATTTAAACAATAAAAAACTGCAGTTATGATTAACTCTCTTAACTGCAGTTTTATTTTGATTTGACCTTGCCCGTATTTTGAAAATGAATTATATGGTCGTTAACAACCTTTGCCTGGTCGGAGATGCACAGGTGACCTGCATTTTCGATAAAGACCATGTTTTCGACTCTATCCTTATCCTTTTGAAGCAGAGGGATAAAGAAATAATCGAGAGCACCGACAATGTAAAGACCATTTGATTCTTCGCCTGCTACTGCCTGATACTCTTTTTGAATATTCTTAAACTTAGCCAGTATGGTGCACCATGCGATACACTCTTTGCGAGGGATGCGCTTTGCGCAAGAGATAAACAAATCGCGACCGTATTTTGAAACCTTATGGGGCATGACAATGGTTGCACCAAGCTTTAATACAATCTTGAGGGGTAGAAAAAACAGCAGCATTTTAACCAGCATAAGGGCTGCAACCATGGTCAGGGTGTAGTCGCAGATAGGGCCGGTTAAAATGTAGCGATCAACTCGCTCGGGATGATGCATGACAATGTATTTAACAAACATGGTGCCAAGCGAAATGCCAACGTAGGTCGCCTTTTTGATGCCAAGGTAATCGACAACCTCCATTATAAGGTCGGTCAGTGCATCAAAGGATATCTCCATCTCAGAGAGCATAACTCTGCTCTTGCCGTGGGAGGGTAGCTCGATGAGCACCAAATCGTATAATCTTTTGAGGGTGTGAACCTGGCGATACCAGTTGCTATAGCCACCACCAAGGCCGTGTATCATAACCATTACGGGGCGCTGAAAGGACAACTCACCCGTTTCGGAATATATCTTGTATCTCAGCTGTGGCATCGCTCACACCTCTTTTCTTAAACAAACTTAAAATATATTTTAACTAATTTGAGGCGCACTGTCAACACTAATCGACAAATAATGCAAAATTTAATAAATAAAAGGGCGAGAACATCGCCTTTTTATTTGAGTTTTGTATAGTTTCAAACATACGGTCGAGGCTTAAGTGAATTGTCTGAGTTTGACCCCCCTAAAGAATCACACTACTCTCAAACGGTGTAGGTCATTAACTTTACCCGAAGATATAAACAAATCTACGCTTGGAATGTATCTGCTTATAATTTAAAAGCATTCATCGCCGAGAAGCCGTCTATTTCAGACGGCTTCTTTTTTGCCTGACGCTTTTTTAAGCTTTCTGCTGATAAGTATTAATCTGAAACAGATAGTTGATAATTCATCAGGTGTATTGCAAAACGGATGAGTTTGGTGTATAATAAGTTCCTACAAAAATTTTGGGGTGTCTTAGTGGAAGATATTAAAGCCATTGTTGCTAAAAATATAACCGAATTGCGACTTATGAATAATATGACCCAGCTTGAGCTTGCAGAAAAGCTCAACTACTCCGACAAGACCATTTCAAAATGGGAGAGGGCTGAATCCTCACCCGATATTTCGGTTTTGGTCGAGATGGCAAACATATTCGGTGTGTCGCTTGATTATCTTGTGCGTTCGGAAAACATTGAAGAAACTATTAAAACCAACAAGCAAAATCAGGCTAAATATAATCGCAGGGTTATTACATATATATCTGAGAGCGTTGTTTGGTTTATTGCCATTTTCGCTTTCATAATAACCACGCTGATTATCGGCAGCGTCACCTTTCAATGGGTTTATTTCGTTTATGCGTTACCCATTGTGCTTATTATCAGGCTGGTGTTTAACTCAATCTGGTTTAATCCTCGCAGAAACTACATTATAATTTCAGGTATGATTTGGTCGATACTCGCTGCGATAAACATCACATTTTTATATTTTAACATTGATGTTGCGCTCATTTATCTGTTAGGAGTTGCAGGTCAAATAGTGGTTGTGCTGTGGTCATTTCTTAAAAAGCCAAAAATCAAATAATTAAAAAAACGCTCTGTTAGCCCATAACAGAGCGCTTTTTTACGCTCTCTACGATTCGTAGAGGGGGGCGTAGAATTATTCTACGGTTAAAATTATATTAATAGAGCTACTTCTACTACTTATGGGTTTACTGCTTTAGCAGATATAATTATAATCTCTTTTTGTTGGGAGGGATAAATCTTGAATATCCTTTTTTGTGGTGACAAAGGAGTGTGCGACGGCATAACTCTATCCACCCTTTCACTTTGCAAAAACACAAAAAAAGAGCTTTGCATCTACATACTGACGGCGAGTGTTGGCAAACACGAGGCTATAGACGAGCAGTTTGCAAATCGGCTCGAGAACATTATTAAAGCAAAAAATGATAACCACAGGGTTTGCCTTATCAACATAAGTGAGCAGTTTGAGGGCTATCTGCCCACTGCTAACATGGGCACCCGATTCACTCCCCTTTGCATGCTAAGGCTATTTGCCGATTTAGTGCCAAAGATACCCGATAAGCTGTTATATCTTGACACCGACGTTTTATGCAGAGCTGAGTTTTGCGATTTCTATGAGAGCGCTATCTCAGATACTGAGATAGCGGGTGTGCCCGACCGATACGGCAAGTGGTTTTTTGGCAACATACTAAGGCATGATTATTTAAACAGCGGTGTGCTGCTGATGAATATGAGCGCTATTCGCCGAAGTGGGCTTTTTGAAAGATGCCGAGCCATGTGCCGCGATAAAAAGATGTTTATGCCTGACCAATCGGCACTAAACAAGCTTGCTAAAAAGCGCAAGGTTTCATCTTGCTACAACGCTCAAGGCAAAATACACAAAAAAACCGTATTTAAGCATTTCACCACATTTTTTAAAATTTTGCCCTATATTCGACCCGTGACCATCAAACCGTGGCAGATCGAATTGTTACACAACGAGCTCAAAATTTTTGAGTTTGACGATATTTTAACCCAATTTAAGGAGCAAAAAAATGAACAGAGAAATCCCGATTTTCTTCACAATTGATGATGGCTACGCACCCTTCTTGGCTGTTGCGCTCAACTCGGCAATCAAAAATGCCAATCCGAGCAACAAATATAAGGCCATAGTGCTTCATCAAGGCTTAAACGATAGCAACATGACAAAGCTCAAAGCTTTGGAGACCGACTTTTTTGAGATTGAGCTGACCCCCATGAAGGCCAATTTTGAGGCTCTTGATGACCGTATGAGCAATCGACTTCGCTGTGATTACTTCACGCTGACCATCTATTTTCGTCTTTTTATACCTGCTATGTTCCCTCAGTATGACAAGGGTATTTATATTGACAGCGACGTTGTTTTGAAGGGTGATATTGCCGATTTGTTTAACATTGATATCGGTGATAATCTGATGGGTGCTTGCAACGATTTGTCGATTGCCGACATTCCTCCCCTTGTGGCATACACTGAAAAGGCAGTTGGTGTTAAAAAGACCGAATATATCAACTCGGGTGTGCTGCTGATGAACCTTAAAAAGATGCGTAAATGTGACCTTGAGGGTCATTTTCTTAACCTGCTTAACACCTATCACCTTGACAGCATTGCTCCCGATCAGGATTATCTGAATGCAATGTGCAACGGTAAGATTTATTATCTTGGTGCTGAGTGGGATGCTATGCCCAACGAGACTAAGCCGCCTCTTAAAAACCCGAGCATTATTCACTACAACCTTTTCTCAAAGCCTTGGTGCTACGACGGCATTCAATATGCTGACGAGTTTTGGCAGTATGCCGAGGATAGTGGTTATATAAACGAGATAAAGGCTTATAAGGCTGCCTACTCCGACGAGCAGAAAAAGGCTGACAGCGAATGCCTTGAGTTGCTTGTAAGAAGAGGTCTTGAAATCCCCAAAAACGCAATCACATTTAAAAAGCTTCATCAAGAAGGAGTCAGAATCAGATTATGATATTGGGTGATAATCGCAAATTGGTTATAAAAAACATTAAGGATTGTGCTGAGAGTGGTCAATTTCACAACAAGGTTGAGCCGGGTGACCCCTGCCTGAGTGCTGAGCAAAGCAGAGCGATAACCTCCTCTTATATGGAAAATCGCAAACAGCTATCCTTTAAATTTCAAACCTTTTTGGCTGTGACCGTAGCAAAGATTGCCACTAAAATTATTAACAAAAAGACCGAAATTGTCGGGCTTGAGAAAATCCCTAAAGACCTTGGTGGTGTGCTTATAACAAGCAACCACTTTAGCCCTCTTGAAAACACCATCATTCGCCATTTGATGGGCACCCTCAAAAGAAAAAAGCTTGGAATTATCAGCCAGACCTCAAACTTTGCCATGAAGGGTTTTATCGGTTATTTGATGAATTATGCCGATACTATACCCATTTCGACCGACCCGAGATATTTGGCAAGAGATTTTTTATCGATTCTCAAAGAGAAACTGGTCGAAAAAAAGGATGCAGTTTTGCTCTATCCCGAGCAGGAGATGTGGTTTAATTATCGCAAACCCCGACCCCCAAAGGGTGGTGCATACTTTTATGCAGCAAAGCTTAACATTCCGATTATTTCATGCTTTGTTGAGATTGTTGATTTGGATGAGAATGAAAACGACGAGTTTCGCAAGGTTAAATACGTTTTGCATATTTTGGACGTTATTTATCCTGACCAGAGCAAAACAGTTAAAGAAAACACCGAGTCTCTCGCCGTGATTGATTACGAGCTTAAAAAGGGTTGCTATGAAGCTGTTTACGGCAAAAAGCTCAGCTATGAGTTTGAAAACTCTGATATTGCCGGCTGGAAGGATTCGCTATGAACAACAAGACTCGATACTATAAATCCTTTTCGGATGATTTTGAGCAGAGCGCAAATCAAGATTTTAAATTGCCTGAAGATTATAAATGGATAAGAACCGATTTGAAATCTAAGCTTTTATCGGGTCTAAATTATGGTCTTGCAGTCATATTCGGTGGGCTTTATTGCAAATTGGGTCTTCACATGAAGATAAGGGGCAGAAAAAGCCTTAGAGGTTCAAAGGGTGACTTCTTTATATTTGCAAACCACACTCAGCCGGTTGGTGACGTGTTTATACCTGCAATGGCAGTTTTGCCAAAAAGGATATTCACGGTGGTTAGCCCTGCAAACTACGGCATACCCTTTATAGGCAAGCTACTGCCCTATTTGGGTGCGCTGCCGATTGATAATTCTCTCAGGGGAATGAAGGAATTAACCCATGCTATCGAGCAGAGACTCGATAAAAAGCACCCCATCGTTATTTACCCTGAGGCTCACGTTTGGGAGTATTACACGGGCATTCGCCCTTTCGCTGACACAGCCTTTAAATACCCCGTTAAGATGAATAAAGCCTCATACGCGATGACGGTAACCTATAAAAAATCAAAGCTTTTTAAAAAGCCTGTTATGGAAGTTTTTTTAGACGGCCCCTTCTATGGCGAGGGTGAGACGGCTAAGGAGCAGGCTGTTTCTTTGCACTCTAAGGTTGCAGAGGTTATGAAAAAGCGCTCAGAAAACAGCAATTTTGAGTATATTAAATATCTTAAGGATGATACCTAAAAATCGGTATCATCCTTATTTTATCGCTTTATAAATAAGGTTGTAACAAAAAACTCATTGAGAAACTTTTTGTTGTTTAGTTTAGCTTTGATTTTTTGTTTTATAGAGCTATAATATCAACTAAAGGCAAGTGCTCAATATGAAGAAAACCTACGTCACTTCTATGCCAAATCATATTGGTGCGTTTTTAAAGGCTAGTCAATGCTTCAGCGCACTTAACATAAACATCACCCGTGTTAGCTACAATAAGGCTGTTGACTCTCACGCCTTGTTTATTGATGCCGAGGGTACTGCCGAGCAACTTAGAAAGGCCGATGCTGAGCTTGAGAGAATCAGTTATTTGCAAGACAGTAAGGACAAAACAAGCATTGTTTAAAATCAAAAACAAAATTATGTTAAAAGAACCTGTCGGTGGACAGGCTCTTTTTTGCTACTTATTATGCGGGCTTGCGCTGTTATTCTTTCGATATTCTTTAAAGGATAGTCCGTATTTTTTGACAAATGCCGTTCTTATAAAGGTTTCGTTTTTATAGCCGACCTGAGCTATTATTTCGCTTATGGGCAGGTCGGTTTCTATCAAAAGCTTTGCGATTTTTTGCAGCTTGTATTTCATTATCAGGTCGGTTAGATTTGAGCCGATATGCTTTTTGATCCAGCTGCTTGTGTAGCAGACATTGTAGCCGAGCAAATTTGCTATATCTTCGGCAGCAACGGTGCTCAAGTTATTCTTGATATAGCTTTTGACCGTGCTGATTTGTGAGTCGAGCAAAAAATCAACATTTTCGGAATTAGGCTCTAAATAGGTCAGCGCAGCTTTAACCTCGCTCAAGGTCGGAACTGCTCTTGCCGCACCCATTTTAGTAATGGCAATAGCAGAGGCTGCCGAAGCGAAACGGAGCGCATCCTCAACACTTTCACCTTTAAACAGACCTGACACGAAATAGCCCGTGAAGGTGTCTCCTGCTCCTGTGGTATCGACAGGTGTAACCTTAAAGGAGGGGCAAAAGTGTTGCTCCAAATTGCTCGAATAGATGCTACCCTTTGAGCCAAGGGTCAAAACAACCTGAAGACTTTTATAGTTCTCTTTGAAATGCTTGATGATTAGGTAGGGTTCAGCTCCGCCACACCATTGACTGCCTTCAATTTTGTTTAAAATCAAGAGCCAAAGCTTATTAAGGTCAATTGATTTTATGCTCTCATCAAAGGGAGAGGGATTTAAAACGATTCTTATCCCCTTTTCATTGGCAAGGTCAATTATATAATTCAAATTGCTGATCTCGTTTTGAAGAACGATAATATCATCCTTTTCAAAATCTGACAGCACCCAGTCAATAAAGGGCTTATCTATCTCGCCGTTTGCTCCCAAGCAGATAATGATGCTGTTTTCGCCATCCTTATCGACCTGAATGATGGCATGGCCTGTCATGGTATCGACCGTTTTTAAATAGGTGGTGCTTGCTCCCGATAACTCTAAAAGCTCTCTTAAAAACTCACCGTCTGCGCCGATGCAGCCTGCGTGACAGACATCGGTTCCACTTCTTGCGATGGCGATGGTCTGGTTAAGTCCTTTGCCTCCGGGGAATTTTTTGACCGATGAGGATTTTATGGTTTCGCCGGGATTTACAAAATGGGCTACGTCATAAACGCAGTCAATATTACAGGAGCCAAAGTTTAAAATTTTCATTTTGCTTCACCGCTGTTCGCTTTAAGTTTATGATATACCGCTTCGATTCGGTCAACGATTTCGCTCATACTGACCTGACCGAAGGTGGCAACATTAGATTTGATGGTATCGTTTAGAGGCTCATACCAGCGCTCTTCGATGCCGTTAATGCCTACTGCAGCGCCGATAATGCTACCTGCGGTACCTGCATTGCAGTCGGTATCGATTCCGCCGCAGACGGCAGCGGTGATGGTTTTTGAATAATCCATATTACCCTCTAAGATTGCAAGCACAACGATTGAAAGATTATTAATGGTTGCGGCAAAGGGCAAATGACCGTAGTGCTCATAAATTTTATCGCAGGTGTAGTCAAAGCTGCCGCTTTGAGCATACCACCCTCTTACATTGCGCACCGCTTCGGCAAGGCGGCTCTTTTCGGGGATAACGGCAAGTCCGCCATCCAAAATCAGGTCAACGGTAGGACCCGCTGACAGCGCTGCTGCAAGGCAGCCTGCAACAAACATGCCGCCGTAGATTCCGTTTTTGATAAGGCTAAACTCGCAGTCTTTATATGCGCCAAAAGCCGCCTTTTTCAAATCAGCAGGTGCGATATATCCCCACAGATCGGTGCGAATTTGACCGTCGATGCATTCACGCCACGGGTTAAGGGTGGTTGGGATCTTTTCGACGGGAAGCTGATTTATCATATGATAAAGTGACTGGCGTGAGGCGCACCAAAACCAATGATAGGGCACGTTGTCGAGCCAGTTCATGCCGACGTCTTTAGGTGTGAAATCATAGCCATTCTGCTCTGCCATATGGAGAGCGAGCAGGGTATAGTGTATATCATCGTCGCTTTGGGCGTAGCTAACGTTGCCTTTGCAGCTTACAAGGCAATCAGTGCGCACTTTAATTTCGCTTTTAGGTGAATGCTCGGGCACATAGTCATTAAGAGGCCAAGCATCTGCACCGACAAGATAATCTTTAACACCTTTATGGTCAATGCCTATCTCAAGCGGTTTGCCTAAAATAACAGCCGCTACTCTGCCGAAAAACGCGCCTTTAATTCTCTCGCTATACTGCTCATCAGTCAGGGGTATTAATTCGGGTGCAGGTGATGCACTCTTTAAGATTTCGTGAAAATCGTTTGGCTCGTAATAATAAAAGTCGGCTCTTTGCTCGCCGTTATAGATCTCGATGAGCTTTTGATATGCCAATTCCCATGCGCTTTCATCAGCCAAGTCGGTCGATCCACAGCCCGGAAAGGGTAACAGCTTGCCGCCGTCATCCTCCATTTTGGGAGCAGTGGATACGTCATAGCCTTCTTCTTTTAATTGCAATAATTCCTCTTTATATAAATCCTTCCATGATGCATAGCCCGGCATAATCAGCCCTCCTTATTATTAATCAGATATAAAAACATTTCTGCTGCGTGCCACGAATGAGGTGCGCCACATTTGATATCCACATACTCGGGGAACAAATAATGCTGAGCCTCGTAATCGGCTTGGCTTGCCTCTATCTCGCACGACATGGGGTAGTTTATATTCTCGACCGAATCGAGATAAGCGCCGTGAAGCGGTGTGTGGCGTGAGTGGAGCTTTGCCCATGACAGATAGGGGTACTTTTCATCATAAGGCTCTTGCGAATGGCTACTTTGATGACCGTCCATCCAGAAGAGGTCATTGTAGTCCTCATATTCTTGAGGGATATTGAGATGTGCGACATCAAGCTCCATTGCTTCAAGGCCAAGCTTAAGCCACTTGGTTTGGTAGTTGGGCCTCTCACAGAAATCTGTGGTGCCTGTCAGCGCTCCATCCTTTAGCAGACGGTTTGCCTCCTCTAAAACAGTGGGTATGAGGAGGTGTTCTTTATTATTGG
>JAZRMJ010000178.1:0-3832 GCA_045647445.1 Acutalibacteraceae bacterium
GATGTGAAATAGCTGACAACAAAATCGTCAAGAGAAAATGTGAAGCTCATCAAAAATCCTGAAACAATACCTGGCATAATCTCAGGCAAAGTCACCTTAAAAAAGGCCTTAACAGGCGTACAGCCTAAATCAAGCGCAGCATCTAAGAGATTTCTATCCATCTGAGCAAGTTTTGGCATAACAGACAGAACAATATAAGGCAAACAAAAGGTAACGTGAGCAATCAGCATTGTGCCAAAGCCAAGATAAGTGTTGGTCTTAAAAATAAAACCAATAAAGCTAAAGAGCAATGCAAGTGATATACCTGTAACTATATCTGGGTTAGTCATCGGTATATTGGACATTGTCATCATAGCAGACTGAGTGCGCTTTTTCATCTGATATATGCCAACTGCAGCCGCAGTGCCGATAATTGTGGCTAATACAGAAGCGCAAACAGCCAAAATAACCGAGTTACCTAATAGCTTCAACAAATCACTTTCAAGCAATTCAGAATACCATTTAAAGGTAAAACCTTCAAATTTGCCTGCATTTTTTGAAGTGTTAAAGCTAAACAAAATCAAATATGCCATCGGCAAATATAAAAACAGATATATAACGATGGTATAAACACTTAAAATTTTTCTTTTTTTCATAATACCACCGCCGATTCTTTATTGCCCGCCTTTGACATGATTCCGATTGAAATTAGAACCACCAGCATCAAAAGCAGTGACAAAGCAGCACCCAAATGAGGATTGGGCATCTCCTTAAAGAATTGCTCTATAAGGTCGCCTATCATCATGCTTGTACCACCGAGTTTTTTGGAAATATAGAAGGTCGATACAGCGGGAACAAAAACCATAGTTATGCCTGATATTATACCGGGTTTGCTGAGGGGTAATATAACCCTAAAGAAGGTGTCAAACTTACCTGCACCCAAATCACCTGCAGCCTCTAACACGGGGTTTTCAATCTTAACCATAACGGTGTAGAGAGGCAAAATCATATAGGGCAGATAGTTATAAACCATACCGAGTATAACCGCACCGGGGGTACGAATAAGCTTAAAATTATTAAAGCCTATGGTTTCTAAAATGCGATAAAATATTCCGTTATCCTCGAGCAAAACTACCCATGCCATTGTTCTGAGCAAAAAGCTCATACACATCGGAATCATCAGCAATGTTATTAGCATACTTTGATTTCTCTCACAAAGGCGAGAATCAAAGTATGCAACGGGATAACCTATAACAAGGCAAATAACTGTTGAAACAGCCGATTGCCACAAAGAATCACCAAAAACCTTAAGACGATTAGGCTCTGCAAGAGCAATTATGCTTTCAAGCGAAAAATCACCATTATAATCTGTGAAAGCATAATACACTATAATGAATAGTGGCACTACTGTGAACAGGACCATCCAAATAGTATACGGCGCTGCTAACCAGCGCGCGCGACGGCCCATTAGTCTTCCTCCTCGGCGTTGGCATCGTCAATCCAATCCATCTCTTCACTAAATGAACTGTAATCACCATATCTGCCCGAATATTCAGATTTTTTCATAATATGAATCTCATCAGGTCTTACGGATATGCCGATTATATCGCCAACATTAGGGCTATCTGTAGATTGAATCATCCACTTAAAGCCAAATACGTCAACAATAATTTCGTAATGAACGCCTTTAAAGGTTATTGCGGTAACGGTACCAGTCAAAATGCCTTCATCAGCAGAAACAATATCAACGTCTTCAGGTCTGATAACAACATCAACCGGTTCATTTGCGTTAAATCCACTATCAACGCAAACAAACTCTTTACCACATATTTTAACAAGACCATCTTTAACCATAATGCCATCAATAATGTTACTCTCGCCGATAAAATCAGCAACGAAAGCATTTTGAGGCTCATTATAGATGTCAATTGGTGTGCCGATTTGCTGAATCTTGCCTGAATCCATAACAACAATTCGGTCAGACATAGAAAGTGCTTCTTCTTGATCGTGGGTAACAAATATAAAAGTAATACCCAGCTTATCATGAATGGATTTGAGCTCGTTTTGCATATCCTTGCGAAGCTTTAAATCAAGTGCTCCAAGGGGCTCGTCAAGCAGCAAAACCTTGGGACTGTTAACTAGTGCTCTTGCAATAGCGACACGCTGCTGCTGACCACCTGAAAGAAGAGTAACCTTTTTGCGCTCAAAACCTGAAAGGTTAACGGTTTTGAGCATTTCGGTAACTTTTTTATGAATTTCATGCTTAGGTGTTTTGTTAACACGCAAACCAAATGCAACGTTCTCATATACATTCAAATGCGGAAACAAAGCATATCGCTGAAAAATAGTATTAACCTGACGCTTATATGCAGGCATATCGTTAATTCTTTGAGAATTAAATAAAACATCCCCTGAATCAGGCTCGACAAATCCACCTATAATGCGAAGTGTCGTAGTCTTGCCGCATCCTGATGGGCCGAGAAAGGTAATAAACTCGCCATCCTTAATATCGAGATTAAGGTTATCGAGCACCTGCTCGCCATCAAATGCGATAGAGATGTTTTTGAGTTTAATAATATTATTCATACTGCATCCCCCTTTGCGGTAATTAGCCTTTTGGCATAAAATTTTATGCCAATCGACCCGCGCATCCTCTGTAATCGCCCTCCGCAAAGGGTTTTCGCAATCGGCATTTTATGCCTGCTTGATTGCGGCGACTACTCGGGTACGCATTCTTTGTATGCAACAAAATATAATATAATCTTTTTTGGCGAAAAATCAAGAGGTTTTATCGATTTTTTGCATATTTTTTTGAATTTTTTATCGATAAAAGCTTTATTACTCGTAATATTACTGTTTTTCTTTTAAATACTCACGTTTATTCACGTTTTGTATATTTTGCGTATAATTCAGTATTTGTGTATAATATACAAAAAAATCGGCATCATCCACATGGTCGATGCCGATTAAAAATTAGATTTTACTCTTCAACTGCCTCAACAGCATCTTCAGCTGTTTCGGCGTTATTCTCAAGAAGAGCACGAATAGACAAACTTACACGGGGCTTGGGCTTATCGAAGCTAACCTCGGTAATCATTGCCTCAACCTCTTGGCCTACCTTAAGAACATCCTGGGGCTTCTCAATGCGATGATCAGCAATCTGAGAAATGTGGATAAGACCATCAACACCGTCAATAACACGAGCGAATGCGCCGTAATCGGTCATGCTTACGATAGTTACCTTAGCAATGGTGCCTACAGGATACTGCTCAGCAAGAATGGTCTTGGGGTTGTCAGACTCCTTCTTGTAGCCGAGAGAGATCTTGTGCTTCTCAAGATCAACAGATTTAACAAAAACTTCGATTTCGTCGCCAACACTGACAACCTCAGAAGGATGCTTAATGCGACCCCATGAGAGCTCAGAAATGTGAACCATGCCATCTACGCCACCAAGGTCAACAAATGCGCCATAGGTGGTGAGGGTCTTAACGGTGCCACGAATAACCTGACCAACCTCAATAGACTCCCAGAACTTGGCCTCATTAGCCTTTCTCTCTTCGCGAAGAACTGAACGGATAGAGCCAACAGCACGACGGCCACGGCCAATCTCGATAACACGGAACTTAGCATCGGTGCCCTTGAGATAATCAAGAGACTCTACACGGCTAACGGTTGCCTGAGAAGCAGGAACGAATACACGGATACCATCGCAGGTAACAACAACGCCACCCTTGTTGATCTCGGTGATTTTGCCCTCAAGAATCTGCTCAGACTCTTTAGCTTCAACAATCTTGTCCCATCCGGCAATAGCATCAAAACGACGCTTAGAAAGGGAAGTCGGATCGTAGCCATG
>JAZRMJ010000179.1:0-2415 GCA_045647445.1 Acutalibacteraceae bacterium
CCAGCATGACCGACGATTATTTTATCGATTTATATGCTCACCTCTTCCCAAATCATAATAAAAAGATAACCTATAGAGGCTATTTTGATTAACAAAAAAAGGTACGAATGAAAATTCGTACCTTTTTATCATTTAAAATCATCCCTTTGGGTTTTGAGCAGGGGAGGTAATATTCTGCTTAGTCGCACCCATATAGATGGGTAGCTTTAACTCAAGCACGGGAATGGCTATATAACCAAACACTTCGGAATTAAGACCGTAATCTTTGAGGTTAAATAAGGATTTTTGATAGGCCTCGGTATCCTTCAGGTTGCTCTGTTCGCTGTCGTATATAGATTTGTTATAATTTAAAACGTCGCTATATAATCGGTCGAGGGGCGCCGACTTGTCTTTTTTGAGCGACTCAATGCCTTTATCATATTCTTCGATGGTGGAAGTCACGATTTTTTCTGATTGCCAGCCAAAATAGTAGGGGTATAAAAACATGGTAGCCCCAACAAGAAATAGGATAATTGCCATAACGGTCAATACTTTACTTGTTCGTTTTTTCACCTTTTTCGCTGCCTGCCCAAGTTGGTCCGGTTTTGTCTTTAACATCAAAACCTCTTTCGGTGCCATCGGGTTTCACCAATTTGATGTCACAGTTTGATCGGCCACCGGGGATAATATTGTCGACAACCGTTCCGTCAAGTCTGATCTAACTGTTGGTTACCGAACTACCAAAATAAAGCTTTTTACCTTTTTTGAGGTAAACGTTTATAATTGATGTACGCGGTATACCTGCCTGCGTGTCAAAAATATTGTATTCAAGAATCGGTCTAAAGCCACCGTTTTCTGCCATTTCCTTCGAACCGGTCGATTGGGCTATCAGGAAACTGATAATATTATAAGCAAGCTAATGACCAAACACACACAGCGTTTTGCGATTTTAAGCGCTCTGCTCATCAAATAATCTCCTTTATGTGATGAAAAAAATATGACAGTGTATAAACAAAAAGCTGGTTTTAAATTAGCACTATTCAATATACCACTAATGACCTTGAAATTCGACCTTAATACCTATAAAAAAGATAACAAGTGGTGATTTCGACCAGTATGACAATAAATATTTGGTTTTTTGTATGAAATTGTGCTAATTATCAATGGCATGTGTTAATAAGAAGTTCAAAAAGGCTTGATTTCAATTTAGAAATTAAGCCTTTTTCGCTGGTTTGATATGATTATATACTCTTTGTCATTCTAACGTGGGGGCAATGCTCCTCATAATAGATATCCCCCTCAGCAAGGTAGCCAAGTGTAGCATAAAAGCCCTGAGCCTGAGTTTGAGCACCAATGAGAATGCTCTTGCCGCCGAGCGTGCGAGCGTGGTTTTCTGCCGCCTCAACAATCATGCGGCCAAGCCCCTGACCACGCCTTGATTTAATCACGGCAATTCTGCCAATATGATAAACCCCGTTCGGCTCTTTAAGCACTCTGCTTGTAGCAACTGCCGTCTCGCCGTCATACAACACAAAATGAATGGCGCTTTTGTCGTTTTCGTCAAACTCTTCTTTGAATTTCTGCTCATCAACAAAAACGGCTTGTCTTATATCGACAGCATCCTTTGGCAAAGAATTAAACACCCTTATTTTCATCAAACAAAACCTCTTTTTTTAAGCTCACGGTTGATAGCGTTCAGCACCGTTTTTTTATCAGCGCTCCATTTTGGTGCTATGAGTAGCCTCTTATCACCATCACCCGTTATGCGATACACAACCGTCTTTCGGTCAATATTCGACAGCGCAAGGCATAGCTTTTCAATATAATTATCCATCTCAAGTGGAATATAATCGCCTGCTAAATAGGCATCATAAAGCCTCGTACCCTTTAGCACGTGAAGAAGCTGAATTTTTATGCCGTCAGCCGTCTCGCTAATTAGCTGTGCAGTATTTATAATGTCGCTGTCGGTCTGATTGGGCAGACCTATTATCATATGGGTTATAACGTTAATAGTAGCTTCTTTAAGCCTTTTGCAGGCATCAATATAAACCGAGGTGTCATAACCGCGATTAAACTGCTTTGCAATATCATCATTGGCAGTTTGCAATCCGAGTTCAATATAAACGGGCTTTATCTTGTTAACCTCGCTTAGCCTGCTTACAATATTATTATCAAGGCAATCGGGTCTTGTTGCAATCGATACTGCGCATATATCCTCTCGCTTAATTGCAGTTTTAATGCGACCAAACAAGCCGTCTATATCGCCGTATGTGGAGGTGTAGGATTGAAAGTAGACAACAAATTTGCTGCCCTCGGGGCATTTTGATATTATGCGCTTCTTTGCCTTATCAAGCTGAGCGTTAATATCATCGCCCGACTCTGCAAAACCACCCGACCCCTCGGCGCAAAAGGTGCAGCCACCCACACCACATCTGC
>JAZRMJ010000180.1:0-2841 GCA_045647445.1 Acutalibacteraceae bacterium
TTTTTATTTATTAATAAAAAGTTTTCACTTTAAGTGTGGTTTTGTTGCTAAACCACGCTTTTTTATTTTTTAAATTCCTTAATATTCGCTGTTTTGGTTTGTTTTATGAAAATACTGCCACTTTTTGTCAAAGTTGTATGATTGACATAACAACCATGCGATTGTATAATGAGAAAAGTATCTTAATTTTTAAGCATAAGGATGTGACAAGCTATGGGTAAGTTAAATAAAGCGCTATCGCTCATAATATGTATAGCGCTCATGCTCACTGTTGCTGTTGCACCCATATCCCCTGCTTCGGCAGAAACTCTGCTGACGGGCACGGTCATCACTCAAGACGATCCTCTTTCGGTGCGCTCAGGCCCCGGCTCGAGCTATGAAAGAATTGGTTTGGTCGACAAGGGCTCGACCGTTACTATCACCGATTCGACCACTCACAAGGGATGGTACGAAATTGTTTTTGGTGAGGGTAAGGGCTACGTTTCGGCTACCTACATTAAAGTTAACCCCGTTTATACCCCCGATGTTGATTTTGAAGCCTACATGACCGAGCAAGGCTTCCCCGAAAGCTACAAGCCTGCTCTGAGAGAGCTGCACGCTTCAAACCCCAACTGGATATTTGTGGCTCAAAAGACCAACATAAAATGGGCAGATGCCGTTGCAGGTGAATGTGTGCTCGGTCGCAGCCTTGTGCAAAAGCTTGCCTCATACCCCGATGCCTACTACTCATTCCAGCAGGGTGCTTATAACCCCGTGACCGATAAACATGTAGTCTTTGACGGGTCAAACTGGGTGCAAGCCTCTGACGAGCTTATTAAGTATTCACTCGACCCCAGAAATTATTTGACAAGCGATTATCTTTTTGCTTTTTTGAGCCTGTCATACTCCCCCACCGAAACGGTTGAAAACATAAACGGAATTCTCAAAAGCACCTTTATGGGTGGTGCTTATCCTGCCGATTTTGATGAGCATGCAACCTACGCCGACGCATTTTTAGCAGCAGCTAAAGAGACGGGGGTCAGCGCATATCACCTAGCCAGCCGTTGCCGTCAGGAGCAGGGTGTTAACGGCTCTGCTCTCTCACGAGGTGACGTTTCAGGCTACGAGGGCTACTACAATTTCTTTAATATTAACGCCTATGCTTCAGCTGGTTTATCTAACATTCAGATGGGTGCGTTATACGCTAAAAATCAGGGATGGGATACCCCCTACAAATCGATACTCGGTGGCGCACAGTTTCTCGCTAAGGGTTACATCAGCGTAGGTCAGGATACACTTTATCTGCAAAAATTCGATCTTATCGAAAAGGGTGGATACTACACCCACCAATATATGACCAATATTCAAGCCGCCTTCAGCGAAGCAGGCATACTAAAAAAAGCTATGACGGCTGATATGCTCGCAAGCAACCTAACCTTTAACATTCCGATATTTGATGAAATGCCCGAACCCATTTTTGTAAAGCCCACCGGTATGGGCAACAACAACTATCTGCTTAAAGCCCTCTCGATTGAGGGGCATCAGCTAACCCCTGCCTTTTCACCCTACACCTACGAATACGAAATGGTAGTTGACAGCGAGGTTGAGCTGGTTAACATCAGCGCCGAGGCTGCAGGTAAGGGTGCGACGGTTGATGGTATCGGCGAAAAGGCTCTCGAATTTGGCGACAATAAAATCGAGGTAACTGTAACTGCTCAATCGGGCACAAAACGAGTTTATATCATTCTTGTTGCAAGGCAAGAGCCACCCGTTGACCCACCAGATGAGCCTATCACACCCGACCCCACCATTGGGGGCACAAAGTATACCATCGACACCTACATTACGGGTATTGCTCCCGAAACGACGGTCAGCGATTTTATCACTAACCTTGATGTTAAGGATGGCACGGTTACCATAACCGATTCAAACGGCAATGAAAAGAATGAGGGCAACATCTGCTCAGGCGATAAGGTTAGCATTTATAAAGCCGCTAAGACTCTGTTTTTAAGCTATGAGGCAGTCATATACGGCGATATCAATGCTGACGGCAAGATAAGTACCATCGACCTGTTTATGGGTCAGCGCCACATTCTGGGCACCTACACCCTTTCGGGTGCGAGACTTGAAGCGGCCGACATTAACCGTGACGGAAAGCTGTCTACCGTTGACCTGTTCATGGGTCAGCGACATATTCTGGGTACATACACAATTATCCAGTAATACGGAGAGGTTTATAAGATGACTAAGAAGATAATATCTATAATTATTACATTAATAATGCTGTTGGGAGTATTTTCGCTTTCAGCCGGTGCCGCATCTGCCAATGCTGCCGTTGCGGTCAGCAGCTCTACGGTAAAGCCTAACGCTTCCTTTACGGTTACTGTAAGGGTTTCGTCAAGCTCCAGTCTCGGAAGTGTTGAAGGTCTGCTCAACTACGATGACACAAAGGTCACCTTTGTGTCGGGCGACAATGCTTCAGGCGCAGGTGGCAGACTGAAGCTGTCGCAGTACATAGGTGAAGGTGCAAAGGAATTTAAGTTTACCCTATCCTTCAAGGCTATCGCTGAGGGTAGTGCATCCTTCTCCTTTGAGTCAACCGAAATCTCCGATTACGATTTTAAGGAAGTTGCAAATGTTTCTGCTTCATCCTCTGTTTCAATAGTTGTCGAAAAGCCGCTCTCGTCAAACAATAACCTTAAGAGCCTTAAGCTGTCGAGCGGAGCCCTCTCTCCCACCTTTTCTAAAAGTGTGCTCAACTACACGGTCAATGTGCCTACCACCACTACTACGATGTACCTGGCCCCTGCTGTTGAGGATTCTACGGCAACCTATCAGGTCAGTGGCAGCGCTACCCTCAAG
>JAZRMJ010000181.1:0-4585 GCA_045647445.1 Acutalibacteraceae bacterium
CCTTTCAACTCCTTGGCTCACAGAACGACATGGCTACGATCCGACTTCTCAGTACACCTACTACACTCGCAACGCCCTCAAAGAGGTTGCCGAGGATGTTGCATACTTCGCTCGCAAAGAAGGTCTGACAGCTCACGCAAAAAGCGCAGTTATAAGAGGCGAGAGTGACGATAAATGAGTAGATTTTTTAGTGAAAAATATTCTTCGCTGATTCCGTATACTCCCGGTGAACAGCCGAAGGATATGCAATATATTAAGCTCAACACAAACGAATCCCCCTTCCCCCCATCTGAGAGAGCCATCGCTATGGCAGGTGAAGCGGCAAAAAAACTAGAGCTTTACCCCGACCCTGAGTGTCAGGAGCTGGTCGATAGCTTAGCAAAGCTTTATAATATTGACAGCGACCAAATTCTCTTAACCAATGGCTCAGATGAGATTTTGAATTTCGCCTTTATGGCATTTTGTGACAAGGAGCACCCTGCCGTTTTTGCCGATATTACCTATGGCTTTTACAAGGTGTTTGCCGACATAGACTGTGTGCCATATGAGGAGATACCTCTTAAATCCGATTTTTCGATAAAGGTCGAGGATTATATCGGCATAAACAAGACTATTTTTATAGCAAACCCCAACGCACCCACAGGTCTTGTCTTGACAGTAGACGATATTGAGCGCATAATAGAGTCTAACCCTAACAACGTTGTTGTGGTCGATGAGGCATATGTTGATTTTGGTGCACAAAGCTGTATAGGTCTTATTAACAAATATGATAACCTGCTGGTCACTCGCACCTTCTCTAAATCACGCTCAATGGCAGGTGCGAGACTCGGCTTTGGTGCTGCATCGAAGACTCTTATTAATGACCTTAAAACGGTCAAATATTCGACCAACCCCTACAACATTAACCGTATGACTATGGCAGCAGGTCTTGGTACGGTGATGGATGAGCAGTACACTATTGATAACTGCCGTGCTATAATCGAAACGAGAGAATATGCATCCAAAGAGCTTAAAAAGCTCGGCTTTGAGATGACCAACTCTGCTACTAACTTTATTTTTGCTCGTCACCCTAAAATAGAGGGCAAAAAAATCTATGTGGAGCTCAAAAAGGCAGGCATACTTGTGCGCCATTTTGACACTGAAAAGCTCTGCCAATATAACCGTATAACGGTTGGCACTCGTGAGCAGATGGATAGGCTGATAACCCAGCTTAAAAAGATATTGGAGGAATGATTATGAGAACCTCAACAATAAACCGTAAAACTGCTGAAACCGATATTTCGCTGACCTTAGAGCTTGACGGCTCAGGTTCTGCCGAAATTAACTCAGGTTGTGGCTTTTTAGACCACATGCTGACCCTTTTTGCAAAGCACGGCAAATTTGATTTGACCCTAACCTGCAACGGGGATACCTATGTTGACGACCATCACACAGCCGAAGATATCGGCATCAGCCTCGGTCAAGCCTTCAGTGAGGCAATCGGCAACAAGATGGGCATTTGCCGTTACGGTGACGTTATTTTGCCGATGGATGAGGCTCTTATACTCTCTGCTGTTGACCTTTCGGGCAGAGGCCTCTTAAGCTATGGTCTTACCATACCCACCGAAAAGGTTGGCACCTTTGACACAGAGCTTTGCGAAGAGTTTTGGCTCAGCTTTGTCAGAAACGCTGCTATCACTTTGCACATTAAACAGCTTAGCGGCACCAACTCTCACCACATTATTGAGGGTTCCTTTAAGGCTGTTGCCCGTGCATTGCGCGAGGCTGTTTCTATCGACCGTGAGTTTGCCGATGAAATCCCCTCAACGAAGGGAGTTCTCTAATGGTTGCAATAGTTGATTACGGCGTTGGCAACCTCTTTTCGCTCAAAAGCTCATTTGCTGCTATCGGTGCCGACATTATAGTGACCGATAACGCTGACGAGCTCAGAAGGGCTGAGCGCATAATTCTGCCCGGTGTTGGCGCTTTTGAGGATGCCGCTAAAAAGCTCAGAGAGAGTGGCCTTGCTGACCTTTTAAAGGAGCTGGCTGCTGAAGGTAAGCCTCTTATGGGCATTTGCCTTGGCATGCAGATGCTGTTTGATAAAAGCTTTGAATATGGTGAGCATGAGGGTCTCGGTCTTATCCCCGGCAACGTGCGCCCGATAGCCGACGTTATCCCCTGTGATTTAAAGATACCCCACATTGGCTGGAATGCTTTAAAGTTTAACGGCCAAAGTGATTTGTTTAAATATATAAACGAGGGTGACCACGTTTATTTCGTTCATTCCTATTACGCTACCGACTGCGATGAGTCGGTCATCGCTACTGCCGAATATGGCGCCGATTTAACTGCCGCTGTTGCTCATGGCAACGTTTTTGGCTGTCAGTTTCACCCCGAAAAGAGTGGTGAGGTCGGCTTAAACATTCTTCGTGCTTTCTGCGAGTTATAAGGAGTTTTAATATGCTCATTTATCCTGCAATAGATCTTTTTGAGGGCAAAGCTGTGCGTCTTTTTAAGGGCGATTACGCTCAGATGACCGTTTACAGCGATGACCCTGCTTCGGTCGCTCTCGATTTTAAAAACAAAGGTGCGACCCACATTCATCTTGTTGACCTTGAGGGCGCAAAGCTTGGCACCACACCTAACCTTGACACAGTTTGCCGTATCAAACAAACTGCAAATCTCTTTTGTGAGGTTGGCGGTGGTATTCGCAGCATGGAGGTTATTGACCGTTACATAGCCGCAGGGGTTGACCGTGTTATTTTAGGCACAGCAGCTGTGACAAGCGAGGGCTTTGTTAGAGAGGCTGTTAAAAAGCATGGCGACAAAATTGCCGTTGGAGTTGACATTAAAGACGGCAAGGTTGCCATTAAAGGCTGGACAGAAAAATCAGAGCTTGATGCCTTTGATTTTTGCAAGCAGATGCAAGAGGTGGGTGTTAAGACCATCATTTGCACCGATATTTCGCTTGACGGTGCAATGAAGGGCACCAACGTCTCGCTTTATAAAGAGTTATCACAGATGCTGAGTCTTCAAATTATCGCTTCGGGTGGTGTATCGAGCATGGATGACGTTGAGAGATTGTCAAAGCTCGACATTTACGGTGCTATTATAGGCAAGGCCTATTACACGGGCGCTATCGACCTCGAAAAAGCAATTGAGGTGGCAAAATGATTACAAAGCGTATAATCCCCTGTCTTGACGTTAGAGACGGCCGAGTTGTTAAGGGTGTTAATTTTGAAGGATTGCACGATGTATCATCCCCCATTGAGCTGGCAAAATTCTATAGCCAATGTGGTGCTGACGAGCTCGTTTTTTATGACATTACTGCTTCGGCAGAGGGTCGAAACCTTTTCACCGATATTTTGTGCAAAACTGCAAAGAGCGTGTTTATACCCCTGACGGTTGGTGGCGGTATCAACACTATCGATGATTTTGACCGAGTTTTAAAATGTGGTGCTGATAAGGTCAGCGTTAACTCGGGTGCTATCAGAAACCCTCAGCTTATCTATGATGCCGCAAAACTTTATGGCGACCAATGCGTTGTGCTTTCAGTCGACGTTAAGAGGGTTGACGGTGTGTTTAGAGTTTTTGCCAAGGGTGGCAGAGAAAACACCGGCATGGAAGCAATAAACTGGATTAAAACTTGTGTTGATTCGGGCGCAGGCGAGGTTGTAGTTAACTCTATCGATACCGACGGTGTTAAGGGTGGCTTTGACCTGGAGATGCTCGAGAAGGTGTGTGAGGTAGTTAACGTGCCTGTTATTGCATCGGGTGGTGCAGGTAACATTGACCACTTTATTAAACTGTTCAACGCTCTGCCCAAGGTTGATGCAGGACTTGCTGCGTCAATATTCCACTTTGGTGAGGTAGCAATAAGCGACCTTAAAGCGCAAATGAAGGCACAGGGCATACCTGTGAGAATATAAGGAGTTTTAATTATGATAGATATCAGCAAGCTAAAATTTGACCAAAACGGTCTTATACCCGCTATTGTGGTTGACGCTGTTACAAAGCGTGTGCTCACCCTCGCTTATATGAATGAGGAGAGCCTCAAAATCTCTATCGAGAAGGAGCTGACCTGCTTCTACAGCCGTTCACGTCAGGAGCTGTGGCTCAAAGGTGAAACCAGCGGCAACTATCAGCACATCGTTTCAATCACTGCCGACTGCGACAACGATGCTCTCGTTGTAGTGGTTGAGCCTGACGGCCCTGCATGTCACCTTGGCACCACCTCTTGCTTTGAGAATGAGCTGTGGCACAGCGACGAGCGCAATGAGTTTTCGCTCCAATCACTCATGACCCTTATTGAAGGTCGCAAGATTGACCAAAAAGAGGGCTCCTACACCACCTATCTGTTTAACAAAGGTCTTGATAAGATTCTTAAAAAGGTTGGCGAAGAATGCACCGAGGTTATCATAGCCGCTAAAGACCATGATAAGGCAGAAACCATCTATGAGATTGCCGACCTTGCCTATCACGTGATGGTGCTCATGATTGAAAACGGTATCTCTCTTGAGGATATCCACAACGAGCTCAAATCCCGTCACGTTATTGACCACAAGGTTAAACAAGAAAAAATGACTAAGTAATTTCCCTTACC
>JAZRMJ010000182.1:0-1222 GCA_045647445.1 Acutalibacteraceae bacterium
CAATAATATTTGAGATACTGAATGATTCACCCATTAATACATCTAATAACATAAATAAAACCACCTAAATATAAAAATGTACATTCTACCTCAATTTAATATATATTATATAATCTTTTAATTAAAAAAGCAAGAAATATATAAAAAAAGGCGCTAGATATCAATCTGAACATCTAACGCCTAAAAAATTAAATTTTTACATTGTAACCACTAAGGAATGACTGGTGACTCCAAAGATAATCCCATTTGCCGAATCGACCGACTGTATGTATGCCAAGTGATTCGATATAATCTATAACTATATCTCTGTATTTCTCCATATCATGATGAAAAATTACGTTTGCATATGGCACAAAACGAAGGTCAACAAACTCGATATCATCTATAGAAGCAATACCCATTTCGACAATGTTATTAACAACCATCTTTTTAATTTCGTCATCTGATAGCTTCAACGGATTATCGTCTATGTAGTAAATTTCAAATTGTAATGATGATTTACCTTCAGGTGCATTATTAGCTGATTTCAGGCTCGGTGAATAGGCTCTTGCAGAGGGCATATCCTCATTATACATATAAAACCAAATTGAAGGGATATTGGCTTTGCATTTAAAGCCAACCGAAACAAGACACATAGAAGTTGCTTTAAGCTTTTTAGAAGCAGCCTTAATATCGTCGGGGCAACCCTTGATCATATCGGTTATTTTATTGAGTGGCAGAGTGCTTATCAGGTTATCATATTCAACCTCTTCACCGTTGCTGAAGCTAACAGTCTTATCATCAGGGTTAATAGCTACAGCCTCATAACCGGTGCGAACATTATCATAGTTAACAATGTGATCGAAAAAGGCTTTAAACCCGTTTTCGATAGGATAACGCATTTCTTTTGTGTAATAGGTGTTGGGTGTCTCAGTTGTCATTGCACCCTCAAGAACTTCATCTAACGAAGGCTGATACATTCTGCCCGTTATCCAATCGGTTGACAAATCCTCTGCTTCACAGCACCAATATTTTCTTGTGTAACAACCGGGATACTTATCAGCAAAATATTCACCGTATTGATATTCGAGCCATTCACGATAGTTTTTAACGTCGGTATTGCTATCTCTGTCGCAGAAGCTCTTTATAATTCTAATTCGCTCATCAATAGGCAGTGAAACGCTATTATTCTGCACAGGGTGTCTGACCCACGTTCCCCAGCACCAATTCATAGATTCAGGCG
>JAZRMJ010000183.1:0-3007 GCA_045647445.1 Acutalibacteraceae bacterium
CCTTCAAGTTGGGTGCAGATACTCGCTGTGGTTCTGCAATTTACGCTGCAAAAGACAGCGTGTTTATCATGCATCGTGATACCGACCACGAAAACCTCACTTATCCTGATGGCGGCGTTTCGTTTGAGACCTACACTGCACAGGGCGGTCTTGAGTTTGAGATGCTTGATGCTGTAAGAGAGGTTGCCCCCGGTAACACCACCGAGTTTAAGCAGGTTTGGTCACTTGCTAAAAACCCCGGCACACCCGATGCTCGCAGCGATGACGAGATAGACGCATTCTTTAAAAAGGTTAACGGCTAACATATAAAAACTCGGGTAGACCGATTAGTCTACCCGAGTTTAATTTTATTTTATTTCACCGAAATATTCAAACTGCATAAGCTCATCATCAATAGCTGCAATTTGGGTTTGCATAATGTTGTAGGAATGAAGACCACACTTGTGGGCTATGCCGTTATCCTCCATAACCTTTTTGAGCATCTCATTTGCCTTATAGAGGGCATCGAGAGCTTCTCTGACGTTGAAGCGACCGGGTGAGGTCGGTGCAGGAGGCCAACGAGCATCTGAAACATAGGCTGTGGTGATGCTCTTTAAGACGGCATTCATGCCCTTATCATCCCAAACATCCTTGCCCAGGTCGGCTGCAACAGCCTTGAGGCAATCATACATTGAGCGACAAACGGGGTCGAGCATGCGTGAATAGGGGGTGTTTGCCCATGCACGGGAGGTACCACCATGCCATGCACAGCCATTCTCTATCTTGTCGAAATCGTTAATCTCGATTGCATCGTATCTCTCAACTGCTTCTGAGGGGGTAAGGAACTCAAAGCCCATATCTTTAGCTGTGGTCAAAATCTGCTCAAAGCGAGTTACGCTCTCGGGCTCCGACTCAAAGAAACGAGCCTGACCAAACTGCTTAACATAGAAATAGGCAGTGGTGCCGACATATTCTGCGTCTTCAGCATAGGGCATCAGGAACCCACCCTTTTCGGCGATTCTCGACTGCCACTTGCCCATAACCTCACGCACCTCTTCGATAGTGACCGGGTTGGGTCGGTTACCCTCGGTTGCGCCCATGAGGTACCACAGCATAATGTTGCACATCATGTCGCTACGGAGAATGACCTTGAGACCGTTAGGAAGCACACCGGGGTGGGTGTATTTAGCAAGAAGCGAGGGGTCGTTTGCTATTATATCCTCAAGCTTGAATAGTTCGTTTTTGTTGGAATGGCCACGAACATCGAAGCGAAGACCTGTCTTTTCTCTGACACCCTCGATGGATGAAAGAAAATAGCTATCGGCATCGGCAATAAGAATTTCGAAGCCTGCTTTTTTGTAGATTTCGGGGATATAGGACGCCCATGAGCATTCAGGGTTCCAGCCGGCTACGGGTCGAACGCCTGTGAGCCTCTCCCAAGTGTTAAGGCCCTCGACCAATGAGCGATAACCAATCTCGGGGTCGATGTTGCCGAGCATAATGTGGGTCTGGGGGGAGGCTATCGGCTCAATAAGGCCCGACTTGATGCCTGCTACAAGTTTATTCATAACGTCGGGGGTTTGCTCTGCGACTATCTCGAGGGTTTCGCCAGATGCTTCAAAAGCTATTTTGGTGTTTAATTTTTGTGCGATGTCATAAATCTTTTCGTAGGATTCTTTAGCTACCCACGCACGTTTCTCGATGGGGAGCTGTGAGTACTGCAGATTGCCGTGAGGCATAAACAAAATTCCATTTTTCATTTGGCACTCTCCTTAAATTTAAGACTTTGACTGAATTATAGCATTTAGACTCCTATCTGTAAAGCAAATCAAGACCGAAATGTTAACCAAATTAAATTGGCTTTTTTTGTGTTTTTTACCCTAAACATTTGATTTTTTGCAATAGATATACTATAATGCTTTTTGGGTGGTGTCGAATAATGAATAACACTTATAATATAAACAACAATCTTGACCGCATTAAGGTTATGGGGCGCTACGTCGCTTTAGAGGATGGTAGTGTAACCTGCGACAACGTTTGCGGTGGCATCGCCTTTAACGCTAAGGTTAACGGTGAGGTTAAGCTAAATCTCTCGACCAAATTCGGCTGGGTCTCTGGAGACATTATGCTTGAGCAATACTTTGCCCTATTTATCGATGGTGTAAGGCAAGAACGCCTCATGATTAAAGGTGAAAAGGATAGTCTGACCGAGCATTCAATGTGCATTTGCAAACACATTGAGGGTGAGCATCTGTTTGAAATTATTCGCAGTAACGAGGCTATGCAATGCCAGATGAATATTCACTCTGTCGAGATAGAGGGTGAGCTTTGCCACCGACCTGAGGATAAAAAGCTTCTCATAGAATTTGTTGGCGACTCAATCACTGCAGGCTACGGTAACCTCGGTGAAAAGACCGATATAGAGCTTGCTAACGCAGGTCGTTACTCTGACGGCACTCAGACCTACGCCTATTTGACTAAGCTGGCTCTTGATGCCGATTACACAGGCGTTTGTGCAAGTGGTATGGCTTTTTCATACGGCTTGGGTGAGCACCCCGTGAGCTGGTTTTATTCAAACGTTTCATGCTTTCGCAACAGCGAAGACAAGTTTGACTTTGCTCGCAAGGCCGACGTGGTTGTAGTTCATCTTGGCACCAACGACTGGGATAACTGCCCCAGAAAGGGCTTTGAGTTTGATGATTTGCGCGAATACGTTAAACCCGTTATAAGCCTTATCCGTCGCCATAGACCGGGTGTTAAGATTGTTTGGACCTATGGCATGATGAATTTTGGTTATGCCGAATCGATAGAGCTTGGCCTTAAAGACCTTGGTGGTGAAGAAAACGGTCTTTATTTTTGCCGTCTGCCCTATGATGACACTCACAGAGGCGGCCATTGGCATCCGTCACTTTTAGGTCACAAAAATGCTGCCGAAATATTGACCGAATACCTAAAAAAGGTACTTTGAATTTTAAAAACCATCACTTGAGCTCAGGTGATGCTTTTTAAAATTTAGTTCTCTTTATCT
>JAZRMJ010000184.1:0-9061 GCA_045647445.1 Acutalibacteraceae bacterium
CTTATGTTTATACTGACTGTGCTGCGTGCTTTGAACTGAACAAATCCATCACCGTGAAGGACGGAAAGGATGTAACGGTGATTGCAACGGGTGAAACTGTATTTCATGCACTTACAGCCGCAAGGGTGCTTGAAGCAGAAAACATATCGGTGCGTGTTATAGATATGTACTGCCTCAAGCCGCTCGATGAGGCAGCTGTGTTAAGGGCAGCAGAGCAAACAAGGGCAATTGTGACCGTAGAGGAACATAGTCCATACGGTGGATTGGGTGCAATGGTATGCCAAACGGTTGCTGGATCAAGACCTGTCAGAGTTATCAGCCTCTCATTGGGAGATGAGCCTGCCGTGGCCGGTAATTCAGCAGAGGTGTTTGCGCACTACGGGCTGGATGCAAACGGCATAATTCGCACCGTCAGGGGGCTTGTATAATGAGATATATTATATCCATCGACCAAAGCACGCAAGGCACAAAGGCCATGCTGTTTGATATTCAGGGCAGGTCTATATGTCGCACAGACATGCCTCATGACCAAAAAATCAACGATAAGGGTTGGGTTTCACACGACCCGATTCAGATATACAGCAATACGCTTGAATGTATAAAAGCGCTTGTGTCTAAATCAGGCATAAGCAAGACGGACATTACTGCTTTGGGCATTACTAATCAGCGTGAAACCTCGTTAATATGGGATAGGACCACCGGCATGCCCATTGCCGATGCCGTAGTTTGGCAATGCGGCAGAGCGGCATATATATGTGACCTTCTTGCAGAACATTCCGATAAGATAAGCAACAAAACAGGTCTGAAGCTGTCCCCCTATTTTCCTGCAGCAAAATGGTCATGGCTGCTCAAAAACACTGCTGACCTACACTCAAGACAGCTATGTGCAGGCACGATAGATAGTTGGCTTATCTATAAGCTGACCGATGGCGCAAGTTTTAAAACCGACCTTTCAAACGCCTCACGAACTCAGCTTTTTAACATATCCTCATTAGAGTGGGATGACGAGCTTTTAGAACTGTTCGACATTCCTAAGGAAATACTGCCTGAGGTTTGCTACAGCGACTCATGCTTCGGTTATACCGATTTCGAGGGCTTTTTGCCCACGCCTATCCCCATAAACTGTGTAATGGGCGATTCTCATGCCGCCCTGTTCGGACAGGGCTGTAAGTCTCCCGGTATGATGAAGGCAACCTACGGCACCGGCTCCTCGGTTATGATGAATATCGGTGACCGACCCATATTTGCCGATAACGGCATTGCAACCTCAATTGCATGGGGAATTGACGGCAAGATTTTCTATGTCCTAGAGGGTAATATCAACTACACGGGTGCTGTAACAAGCTGGATTGTTAACGATCTTAGACTGATAGATTCCCCTAAGGCTGCCGGTCAGCTCGCCGCTGCAGCCGACAGTGAGGATACCACCTTCCTAATTCCTGCCTTTACCGGCTTGGGAGCACCTTATTGGAGGACAGATGTACGTGCTATGTTCTGCGGTATGTCACGCACAACGGGCAGAGCCGAGCTGGTAAAGGCAGCAGAGGAATCCATTGCCTATCAAATATGCGATGTTGTCTGCGCTGTTGCAGAGCAAGCAGGCACAGCCATCAATCAGCTTCGTGTTGACGGAGGACCCACAGCCGACAAATACCTAATGCAGTTTCAAAGTGATATTTTGAATATGCCTATATCGGTTGCAGATTCGCAGGAGCTTTCTGCTATAGGCGCCGCCTACTGTGCAGGTATAGCGTCAGGGCTGTACAGCCGAGAGGTTTTATTAAACATCTCATATCACAGCTACCTGCCGAAAATGGATATACAACAGCGCAACAAAAGGCTTGAGGGCTGGAAAGCTGCTCTAGCCATGCTTATAAAATAATCAGGAGGGTTAATTATGAAATCAGTCAACAGATGGGGCGTTTTTGAGGTAACGATTAACGGTCCCAAGGATGGCAACCCATTTACCGATAAAAACATATCAGGCGTGTTTGAATCAGCGACGGAATGTGTTACCTGCACCGGCTTTTATGACGGTGACGGTATATACAAGGTACGCTTTATGCCCTCGTTTGAAGGTGAATATAACTATAAAACCTATGGCAATTTTGAAGGAGCGCAAACATCCGGTACATTTGTTGCAAACGCACCGGACGAAGGCAATCATGGACCTGTCGGAGTAGCAAACACATATCACTTTGCCTATGCTGATGGTACGCCCTACTACAGCGTAGGCACCACCTGCTATGTTTGGTGCCACCAGTCTGATGAAGTATATAATAAAACCTTAGCCGAATTGGATAAGAGCTATTTTAATAAAATGCGTTTTTGCGTTTTCCCCAAGCACTATCTGCACAATCTAAAAGACCCGGTCACCTTCCCCTATGAGGGCACACCAATTGATTGTACTCTATTTACCGAGCATACTGTTTCCTTTGACGGAATGCAAAGCTACGAGGGAAATAATTTTGATTTTACCCGCTTTAACCCTGAGCATTTCAGGCGTGTTGAGCGAGCAATAACCGACCTGCAAAGCAGAGGCATTGAAGCCGATATTATAATAATGCACCCTTATGACCGATGGGGCTTTTCTGCAATGAATAAGGAGCAGGATGAGTTGTATTGGCGCTACTGTATTGCACGCTTTTCCGCCTACCGTAATGTGTGGTGGAGCTTTGCCAATGAATATGACCTTTTCCGACACAAAACAACCGAGGATTGGGAGCGGTATGCACAGATAGTTTGCGAGGCAGACCCATACAACCGTCTGCGGGGAATACATAACTGCGGGCCCTTCTACGACCACTCAAAAGCATGGATAACCCATTGCTCACTCCAACGGCAGGATATATATCGCCATGTCGAATATACAGACGAATACCGATTGAAATGGGGCAAACCCATAGTATGGGACGAGATTGCTTATGAAGGCAATATCGACCAAGGCTGGGGCAATATATCAGGGCAGGAAATAACCCGCCGTTTTTGGGAGGGTTCTATGCGTGGAGGATATGTCGGCCACGGCGAGACCTATCTTGACCCGATAGATGACGTTATCTGGTGGAGCCACGGCGGTGAGCTGCACGGCGACAGTCCGGCAAGAATACGCTTTCTGCACGACATACTGTGCGAAACGCCGGGACACGGGCTTAAAAAATCCCCAAACCATTGGGACGAGATATGTGGTATACCGGAGGATGACAGCTGTTCCGGCTATGAGATACATTATTATGGCTTTATGCGCCCTGCCTACAGAGATTTTAATAAAAACGACGGCTGTAAATGGAGGGCACAGGTTATTGATACATGGGATATGACCATAACCGATGCAGGCACCTTTGAAGGCAGTTTTCGAATTGCCCTACCCGGTAAGGAATACATGGCAATAAGACTTATTAAAGAATAGTTTTAGTAATAAGCGATAAATACCCATTAATTAAGAAGTCCCCTTGCGACAGAGCACAACGCTATCGCAAGGGGACTTCTTATATATGCTTATCCCCGTCCTATGCCTTCGTACGTGTGAGGGGTAAAGTTACCGTAAACGACGAGCCGACAACATGGCTGCCGACCCCGCTTCTTACGGCATGACCGATACTATGTGTCGTATGCATGGTGACGCTCAGTTTACAGGTTCTTATGTTTCTGCCCACGATTCGATGATGGTTCTTATCGGTGCAGGTTACAACCCTCAGGTTTTGATGACCGCCATGTGCTGCCCAGCCCAAAAAGCGCAAGCCTTGGTTGCCCGAATTAAAAAATCATAATTAAAAAGTTGGACACATCATATAGGGGGTCCTACCACATGATGTGTCTTTTTTGCGTTTTTATTCGCTCTTATAATTGTGGCGCAGTTGACTTGATGTAATCTCAATGATATAATAATTTTATTAGTATGCATTGCTATGGAGGAACAAAATGAAACAAGCTTTTTTGATTATGACTCACAACAATTTCGACGTGGTTTCCTCTTTTTTACGCACTCTCGACGCTGAAGACCACGATTTTTATATTCACATAAATAAAAAAGTCAAAACGTTCCCCAAAGCCCAACTAGAGAGCAGTGTTGTTAAAGGTCACCTTTATTTTGTTGATAGAGTTGCCGTTGGCTATTACAATTACACCATGGTTGAGGCAGTGAAGTCACTTTTTAAAACAGCAATTACTAATAATTACGATTATTATCACCTTGTTTCGGGTGCAGATATGCCCTTAAAATCCAACGAGCAGTTGGATTGCTTTTTGTCAGAAAATTATGGCAAAAACTTTGTCGGATTTTCTAACACATACGCACGTGAATACGTTGAGTATAACAACTATTTTAACACTTTAAGACGTATGAAATCTAAAAAAATATCAAAGCTATTTAAAATCATAGGCAACCTATCCTATAAAGTGCAAAAGTTATTAAAAATTAATATGCTCAAGCACTGCCCTCTTGAGGTCAAAAAAGGTTGCGATTGGTATAGCATCACCCACGATGCAGCAGTTTATTTAATGCAAACCGAGCCCATCTATAAAAAATATTTTTATCACTCGTTTTGTCCTACTGAGTATTTTGCGCAAACTGTTCTTTATAATTCTGAATTTAAAAACAGTTTTTACAATACCGACAAAGAGTTTGATGGAGTTATGCGCTTGATTGATTGGAACCGTGGCAGACCTTATACCTTTAAGTCAACCGATTTTGAAGAATTAACAATTTCAAAATATCTGTTTGCTCGCAAGTTTGTAGAGACTGTGGATTTTGACATTGTTAAAAAACTTGAAGATTATTTAAAGGCTTAATGCGTCGATGGGCAGCTTTGTCAAGCAACAGCTGAAAAAACAAACGATTAATTGCTACATAAAAACAGACACATCTTTGATATGCACCTCCAAAAGTGTCTAAACTTTGGGGTTCACTTCACTTTCGATGTGTCTGTTTTTATACTTTTATCACTCTCTTTAGTATAGACAAAAGGGATGCGAGTATGATAGGATGCATTTAGCATCTGCAAAAATTTAAAGAGGTGATCCCGTAATGAATTATCGTGATTTTGGCAAAACCGGTGAAAAAATTTCTGCTTTGGGATTCGGCTGCATGCGTTTTCCTGAATACAAGCAGGATGAAAAGAGCTTTGTTGACCAAGACAAGGTTGACGAAATGATTCTTTATGCTTATGAAAACGGAGTTAATTATTTCGACACTGCTCCGGGCTACTGCAACACTAACAGTGAGGTGGCTCTGGGTCGCGCCGTTAAGGGCTTTAGAGACAAGATTCTCATTTCAACAAAATGCCCCCTCGATAAAGGCATGGGCGAAAAGGGATTTCGTGAGCGCCTTGAGCGCAGTCTGAGCCGTCTTGACATGGACTATGTTGATTTTTATCATTTTTGGGGAATTAATCGTGGCTGCTTTAACGATATAATTCTCGATGAAAAGCTTTTGGAGGCTGCTGCAAAAGCCAAAGAAGAAGGTCTAATTCGCCACATCAGTTTCTCATTTCACGACCACCCCTCGGCAATTAAGTACATTGTAGACACAGCCCAAGAGCGTGGCATCAAAATGGAGTCGATGCTTTGTCAATACAATCTGCTTGACCGTTCCAATGAAGAAATGATTAAATACGTTAATGAAAAGGGTCTTGGCACCATAGCAATGGGCCCTGTTGGCGGCGGACGACTGGCTGCCCCTACCGATCTTTATAACAAGCTGACCGGCAAGCCCTCTATCTCTACCTATGAGCTTGCATTCAAATTCTGCCTGGGCAACCCCCACCTTAACTGCGCTCTCTCGGGTATGGAGAATCTTGATATGGTGCAAAAAAACATCAAGGTTTCTTCTGACGATACCACCTTCTCTGCTGAGGAATGGGAGAAGCTCGGTCTTGCAATGGAAGAAATCAAGAAGTTCTCTGAGCTTTATTGCACAGGTTGTAAATATTGTCAGCCCTGCCCTGTTGAAATTGATATCCCCAGAATTTTCGAGATGTGGACATATTACAACGTTTACGGTCTTAAAGACCATGCCAAAGGTATGATGCGTGATTATATCAGCAAGGGTGGCAAAACCTTTGCCGATTGCAAAAAATGCGGCATTTGCGAAAAGAAATGCCCTCAGCATCTCGCCATTCGTGAAAACCTCGAGAAGGTTTGCAAAATTTTAGCTGAGCAAACTGAATCTTACTAAATTTAACCCAGGGCCACCAATTGATGGGCGGGGGTTAATCATAAATTGGCAATTAGCCTAGCAACACAATGGGAACGTATAACGGCAAAGAGCGACCTATTGCAGTTACCTCAAGCACGCACCTATTCATTGCTTCAACGCTATCCCCTGCTTTGATGGTCACATCGAGCTCACATGAGCCATCCTGATGGGCATTAATATGGGTGAGAGTGAGCGACTTGCAACCTCCCTCTATTGTGAACCCATCGGGTAACCACCAGCGAAGATTGAGGTTATAAAGGGTGCTGTCAAAGACTCTGAAATCATTTTTAAATTCGATGTGAATCTTTTTTCGCCCTGAGGAGCTATCTCGGGGTCGCCATTGTAATAAACGCCGATTCAAAACTAACAGCATTGGGCTTTGCAGTTTTAAGCTCACGCCAAACGCCATCGAGCACCTCGTCGCTCGTTTGCAATGAAGATTGACGTAGCATTTTTGAGATGATTATATTTAGATAGTTTTCGAGTATGCGAGCTGACAGATGCTGTTTATCTTTATTCTCTCTAAGCATGGCATCGAGAATATTCTCGATTTCTTGCCTATCGGTGCCTACAAAGGTCAGTTTGCCACCCTTGACGTCTCGGCTCATCTCGTTAAAGGAGGTCAGCGAGAGCAAGGCAAAGGCATTTTCGGAGGCAATAATGCTACTAGCCACAATCTCAGGTGAAAAGCAGATATTTATATACTCATATGGTTTATCCTCGTCAGCCTTAAAGGTGTGGGTGTGAAGCTCATTGAAAGGGGGCGGAGCCTTCAACAATCCCGATGGATTCACCTTTTGCAACGTAATCTTCGGTTGTGTATACCTTCATTTGACACACCACCGAGCTCAATTTTTATAATTAAAGGGGCAGTTTTAGCCAATCGCCAAAGGTTTTATCCCACTCTTTGGGGTTAAAGGGCATATATCCACCACAGGGGCAGAAGGTAATTTCCGAAAAATAGATTTTATCGTCGACCTGATACAAATCTATTCTAACAAAGGGGGTGTTGATATCCTTTGCAAGAAGCTCAGCGATTTCCTTCATTTTTTCAAACTTTGAGGGCATTTGCAAATCGCCCTCTACATCGGCAAAATCGTCTCTTTTAAAGGGTAACTTTTTGCCGTCTAAATCGTAAAAGGAGATGTGGGCAGTTGAATGGTCCTTTAAACCTTGCGACACATAAAGCGCCTTTGGCTCGCCGTTGAAGGTGTAGAATTTATAGTCAGTCAAATCGGATACCCCTTCGGCATCCTCAATATACTTTTCGGCAATAATTCTGGGCTTAACGTTTTTATAAGCCCACTCCCTTGAGTGATGATAAAAATTCTCTTTCATGCTGGTTTCGATTTTTTGCCTTGCCCACTCCATATCGAGGGTCGACTTATCTTGGCAGATAACAAGACCACCGCTATCGTGGGTGCATTTGAGCACGAATTGGTCGGGCAAGGAATCAAAATCGATCTCATCAAAGCTGTTCCACACGCCGTAGTTTGGCACAACATAGTCTTGACCGATTATGCTCGCAATGTAGCGCTTTGCTTCGTATTTATCAACAAGGTCGGTGTATTTGGGGTCACGGTCATAAAGCTTTAACCACTGCAGTTTCTCGTTAAAGGTAACGGGATTTTTAAGGTCAAGCTTTCTGTGAAGGCGCTGACGAAATCTTAATTTTATATAAAGTCTGTCGGGCAAAAGACGAGAACTGTAGCGCAAAATTGACTTTAGCATTTGACAACCTCTTTGTATTATTGATAAAGCCTATTATACATCAAAATCGGAGATATTGTCAACTCGATAGAGCAAACAAAAACGGACTCGTAAGAAACGAATCCGTTTTAAAGCTATCTGAAAAGCACGTGATAAAGATTGATAAACATAGGTATGTTGCGCACAAAATAAAAGATCAGCGCAACAGCTGCCCACACTGCTATTGCAGGCACGGAGTACATTGCCGACATGACCTTTTTTGCCCACTTTTTAGCCGAAAAAATATAAATGTGAAGCATGGCGTATAAAATCAGCAGATAAATAGTTAAGGCAAATAAAAGCTGATTGAAAAAGAAGGCGTCTATCACTCTGCCGCTTAAAAGAGAGTTGACAAAATGGGTGCCGCCACAGGTCAGGCATTTGCCTCCAAAGGCAGTCATTGGGCAATCAGAATCTAAAGAAAGCATCCATTCGCTCAGCGGCAGGCAGGCTATTAGCCCTATAACAATCAGAAGGTCAAATATTATAAGTAATATCTTTTTGTTTTTAAATAACTTTTTCATAAAACACACGCTTAAGATAAAAAGACCACAGCCCTAAAGCCGTGGCCTTTTTGGTTTAGTTATTAATAGTATATTTCGTTATAGACGCTGCCGTAGGGATCGCTGTAGCCGTTGTTAAAGCCTTCAGCAAAGCTACCAAGAATGCCAAAAGCGAATATAGCAATTACTGCGATAACGCCGACTACGATGGTGACAATTGAAAGAATCAAACCGACGGTAGCAAGCTTGTTTTTAAGGCCGACAGCAGCTGACTTCTTCTTGCCGAGAACGCCGAAAATAATGCCGACTATTGCCAAGGGGAAGGCAAGGAAATTAAGGAAGCACATTGCAAAGCAGGGGCAAAGGGTAAGCACAAGACCAACAATGCCACAAACGAGAGCAACGATGCCAAAGGCCTTGCCGGGGTTAGCAGCAGGCACTTCTTGAGCTACGGGAGCCTCAACAACGGAAGCCTCACAAACCTCAGCCTCAACAGCCTGGGGTGCCTCTTCATTAACAATTTCTGTGCCGCAAGCACCACAAACCTTGACGCCTTCTTGGATTTCGCTACCACAATTAGGACAAAACATTATAACATTACCTCCTCAAAGATTTT
>JAZRMJ010000185.1:0-4750 GCA_045647445.1 Acutalibacteraceae bacterium
CCATTTGAAAAACGGAATCAGTTGGTTGCTTAATTTCTTATAATTCTACTTTAGAGCTCTTTTTTGTACTGTCTGCACAATTTGGGGCGGTTCACGGTCATCTTCCCCTTTTTGTTTAATATTGTCTGAAGGATGCCACCACTCTGCCGAGCACCGACACATCGTCGGGCACAATAGGCTCAAAGGCATCATTCTCAGCCATCAGCACTACCCTGCCCTCATCGTTATGGTCAAGGCGTTTAACGGTAGCCTCATCCTCAATGAGAGCAACGATAATATCGCCATCATCAGCATATTGGGTGCGCTCTGCATAAACGATATCGCCATCTAGTATGCCTGCATTCATCATCGACATACCCTTTACCCTGAGGGCAAACAGCTCTCTACCCCTTGCAATATCGGCCGAAAGAGGCAGATACTGCTCAATGTTTTGGGTCGCAAGAATGGGCACACCTGCCGTTACGGTGCCGATAAGAGGCACCTCAACGTGGGGTGACATGCCCTCAACCTTGATTGCTCTTGAGGAGCCACCATCTCGCGATATAAGACCCTTCTTTTCGAGGGCGTTTAAAATGCCGAAAACGGTTGAGGTTGAGCGAATACCCGTTGCGGTGCATATCTCTCTGACCGTGGGTGGTAGACCTGTAGACGACCGCTCACGCAACAGGTCAAAAACCTTTTGCTGATTGGTGCTCAGCTCGCTCATAATATCACTCCCTATAAATTAATCAAGCATCATTTTAATAAGCATGGGGCCACGCTCAACGAAAAGACCTGTTGAGTTTGCGTGTGCCTCGTCAAACACCTCTGCGCCCTCGCTCTCGCAGGTGCTGTCATAAAGAAGGAAGGGCACCGGCTCTCTAGAGTGGGTAGCAGTTGCGATGGGGGTGGGGTGGTCGGGCAGAATAAGCATCTTAAAATCTTCGCCGCTAAGCGCATTCAGCACGGGGCCGACCACCTTCTCGTCGATAAGCTCGATGGCTTTAACCTTATTCTCAGCCTCACGGCGATGACCGCACTCATCGGGTGCTTCGAGGTGGATATAAACATAGTCGTTATTTTTAAGTGCATCTATGGCAGCAGCAGTTTTGCCGTCAAAATCGGTGTCGATATAGCCTGTTGCTCCCTCGACCTCGATGACCGACATGCCTGCGCACTTGCCGATGCCTTTAATAAGGTCAACGGCTGATACTACTGCACCCTTAATGCCGTGCAGAGCCTCGAATTGGTCGAGCTTCGGTCTGCTACCCTGACCCCAAAGCCAAATTGAGGTAGTAGGCTTGCGACCTGCTTCAATACGAGCCTTGTTAACGGGATGGTCACGCAATATCTCGACGCTCTTTTGCATAAGCTCGATAAGAGCTGACTCAAAATGGCCGCCCAGATGAGTCTTGATAGGCTGACCCGAAATATCGTGAGGGGGTGTGAGGGTGTAGCCGTCGCATCGGCCACCATGCCAAATAAGGCAATGGCGATAGCTCACGCCTGTGTAAAAGTCAAACTGACCGCCGCCAAGCTCAGCCTGAAGAGATTTTATAAGCTCATCGGCTTCGGCAGTAGATATATCGTCTGCACAATAATCGACCATGGTCTTTTCGGTGTAGTCGGTTTCGTCTGAAAGGGTAACGAGGTTGCAACGAATTGCAACGTCGGTATCTGCCATGTCGATGCCTATGCTTGCCGCTTCAAGGGGTGAGCGGCCCGTGTAGCAAAGGAGAGGGTCGAAGCCCATTACCGAAAGGTTTGCAACATCGCTGCCGGGTGAAAGGCCGTCATCTACAGTGCGCACCATACCGACTGAGGATAGAGGTGCGAGAGAATCCATATTAGGCTTTTTGGCAAGCTCCATCGGGGTCTTGTTGCCAAGCATCTCAACGGGGGTATCTGCCATGCCGTCACATAAAACTACTACATATTTCATTATAATCACCTTGCAAAAATATTAACTCATAATATTTTAACACATTTGTTCGAATAATGGAATAGTCTATTTGACAAAAGTTACGCCTTGTTTTATAATATTTGTATCTTTATTACCCCAACGGAGGCACATAATGAAGTCTAATGATAAGCTAAAGGCAGCCATTCCGGTTGTTTTGTTTGTGCTGCTCGCATCGATAGTGCTCGGCATTATCGCAATTTTACCCTATGACAGACCTGCCGCACTCCCCCCTAACTCATATATTAACCTCGAAAACGGCGGCTTTATTGCCTCAGACGGCTCCATGACCTTTTACGTTAACGGCAAGGGTGAGCTGCGCTGTGATAGCGGCGAAAACAACTATTTTATCGCAAGTGACGTTGATACCCTCTGCCCCTTCGGTATCGGTATCATATATCGCACCGACGACAACAGAGTGGTTTATGCCGATTTTGACGGCAAAAATAAAAAGACTCTCGCTGACGGTGCTATCGATATGGCCGTCAACGGTAACTGGCTTTTTTATGCCGACAAAGAAGGCAACCTCAACAAATATTTTATAAAAACGGGCGAAAGAAGCTCACTTAATCTTAAGGTCGACGATTTTCTTATCTCTCGAAGCTCGGTGCTTTTCTCTAAGGATGGCAAGCTTTATACCGCCAGAGTCGACGGTAGCAAGGTGACCTCCTTCTTTTCTGAAAAGGTTGAGAGTTTCTCTCGCTTTGAGTCGTACATTTTTTACACTGCCGACGGTGTGCTATATTCGGTCGCAGCCGGTAACACTGCCAACAAGCAGACCTATTGCGAGGTCGATTTTTATAACATCAGCGATGACGGCATACTCTTTTACACAAAAGACAACACCCTTTATAGCCTCGATATAACCGACGAAAAGGCAAAAGCAAAGACACTAGACACCCACGGTGAGGTCAAGGGTGGTATATGCTGCAAGGATGACCGAGTTTATTTTTATTCGGCTGAGGGCAAGCTGACAAGCTGTCTGGCTGATGGCTCAGAAATGAAAACCATTGACTAATTTTAAACCGAAAGGATTAAATTATTATGTTTATGCAAGAAAAGCCTCTTGATAATATGGTCACCGACGGTGGCCTATGCGGTATAATCCGCACCCTTGGTTGCATCGGTGACAGCCTCTCATCGGGTGAACATGAATCCTGCAAGGATGGCAAGAGCGGATTTCACGATTATTATGAATATTCATGGGGGCAGTATATCGCCCGTGCAGCAGGTATGACCGTTTATAATTTCTCGAGCGGTGGTCAGACTGCAAAGAGCTGGCTTGATTCTGCTTGGCTCGACTTTGACAACCCCGAAAAGATTTGCCAGGCATATACCATTGCGCTGGGCGTTAACGACGTTAACCATGGCGTTGAGCTCGGCTCAGCCGACGATATTCACCCCGAAAACAGCGATTTGAATGCCGACAATTTTGCAGGCAACATGGGTCGCATTATCTCAAGAATTAAGGCGAAACAGCCTAAAGCAAGAATTTTTCTTATCACCATGCCTCGCCATGAATGGTCAAGCACCGACCCCAACGACCCCAACAACCGACACGCGCAGCTGATGTATGAAATCGCAGAGAAGTTTGAGTTTACCTACGTCATAGATTTGCGCAAATACGGCCCCGTCTATGACGAGGAATTCCGCAAAAACTACTACCTTGGCTGGCACCTTAACGCTGCAGGCTATCTTGTAACTGCTCGCATGATTATGTCGTATATGGATTATATCATTCGCCATAATATGCAGGATTTTGCTCAGATTGGCTTTGTCGGCAGAGAGGGCGATGTGCATCACGAAAATGCTGTTTGGTAAATGATTTGTTGTGCGGTGCGAAGCAAAAAAGGCTTTGCATCGCATTAATTTTAAGGCAAAATAGAAAATTTTATAAAATGCTTGATTTTTAGAGGTCTCTTGTGTATAATAGTAAAGCGTTTTAAGCGCACAAAAGAATATTCGGAGAAATCGCGTAGTTGGTCGAGCGCGCACGATTGGAAATCGTGTAACCGTCAAAAGCGGTTCGAGGGTTCGAATCCCTCTTTCTCCGCCAAAAAATCGACTTGTTTCTACAAGTCGATTTTTTTATCCAAGCCGCAGGCGGCTAGGGAAGATATGATTCGGTTGTTTGACATATCTGACCCATTTGAAAAACGGTGCGTTGCATCAAAATCAGAGGTAAACTTCACGAAAAAGCTGACTTTGTTTCAAAACTTCAGATTGCTCCTTCAACAGAAATTATACCTTTTTGCACAATACGGATTTTAATCTTTTGGCAAATACAATAATTTTTGTGATTTTTATCATTTTACCTTGACAGATTTAATCAAAAGTTGTAATATATGTTTAGATTATTAAACAGGAGGTCAAAAAAATGAATAACAAAGTTCTTTTTGCTGTAATGTGCATTCTCTTCAATAGCATTGGTGTTCCTTGCTTCATGCAGGGCAATACTAAGGCAGGTACCCTGCGCATCGTTCTGCATTTTTGCACCTGTGGCATCTTTGCTGTTATCAATGGTATCATGGGTATCATCCTCGGTATCAAGGTTCTCCAGATGACCGATGAAGAGTTCGACGCTCAGAAGGCTACTATTAGCAGTGGTATCCCCGCTTCTAAGTAATTTTAACACAAAAAAAGAGCAGACAATGGTCTGCTCTTTTTTTATGGCCTGATTAAAAAACGGCACGCACTACGACGGATATAAATACGCCTCACAATTATTGACAACACTCTCGTAAAGTGTCATTGTATATATGTTGCTTTAGGTAGGAAGACGAGTTTATGCTTGGTGTTATTATAAATGTT
>JAZRMJ010000186.1:0-3828 GCA_045647445.1 Acutalibacteraceae bacterium
GGTATAGTCATAAAATATCTGCGCATATCGCGGTGAGTAACCGTTACAGGGCCGCCGGCGTTAATTTGCTTTTGAAAAAATGGCACTACGCTACCGTTTGAGCCAAGAACATTACCGAATCTGACTGCAGCATAATCGGTCGCATACTTCTCGTTGAGTTTGCGAATTATGAGCTCTGCAACACGCTTTGTAGCACCCATTATGTTAGTCGGATTAACAGCTTTGTCGGTCGAAATAAGTATGAATTTCTCTACGCCGTGTTGACCTGCCATATCAGCAGTTTTAAACGTGCCGAAAATATTGTTTTTAACTGCTTCGCGAGGGTTAACCTCAGACATAGGCACGTGCTTATGAGCAGCAGCATGAAAAACAACATTAGGCTTAAATTCGTTAAACACCTCTTCAAGACGATCAACATCACGAATTGAACCAAGTCGCATAACAAATCTGCATCGGTCGAATGTTTCTGCTAGCTCATTATCAATCTCAAACAACCCATTTTCATGAAAATCGAAAACGATAAGCTTTTTACACTCATATTTAAGCACCTGACGACATATTTCTGAACCGATTGAACCTGCACCACCTGTAACCAAGACGACCTTATCTTTTATAAATGCATTAACCGCATCCATGTCAAGGTCTACTCGGTCACGACGCAAAAGGTCTTCATAATTAATATTAGTCAGAGCAGCTTTGTTGAGGTCAACGTTGTCTATCGTACCAAAACGCTGAATTCTGCATTTGCACTCTTTGCAAACATTAACAACATTTTGAAGAAGCTCTCTAGATGCAGTGGGTATGGCAACAATAACCATATCGATCTGATATTTCTCGATTGCCTCTTTAAGCTTTGAGCCATTACCATAAACCTTTAAACCGTTAACCTTGCGATGAATAAAGGTTTCATCGTCATCAATAAAGATAATCGGGCGCATTTTATCATCAGGGTGATTCTCCATCTTTGCATGAAGAAAAACGCCTGCTTCGCCGGCACCGTATATTAAAACTCTTTTATAGTTTTTATCTGAAATAACAGCGAGCCTAGACCTAAGTGAGCTAATTAATCTGATAAACGACCTACCGAATATTGAAAGCAAAAACAATAAACCGGCTGTTATGAGATAAATATTGATTTCGTATGTAGAGCCACTATTAGAAAAGTTGTGATTTAGCAAAAAGTCATCAACCTTTGTTAAATCAAGAACGTATAGCGCAGTCACAGATAACGAAACAGTTATTGCCTGACGGGCAAAATCGCGCAATCCAACGTGACGAAGCACACTATTATAACAGCCAATCAGCAAACTAACAGCAACAAAAATTATTATGAATAAAGCATAATAAACACCAAGGTTTTCAAACAACTCATCGGGTGCTCGGTAAGGATATCTGATTTTAACAGCAAGATATAATGAAAGCACTGCGCTTAAAACATCCCATATAATAAGACATATGAATGGAATTGCTCTTTTAATCCTATTCACAGTGTCACCTCCATATGTAATACAGTGTATATTTTACTACATTTTAAGTCTAATGTCAATAAAACCGAATTTCTCACAAAGTTAATATCATAAATTTATTATATTCCTTGCTTTTTTTATCAAAATATTGTAAAATTGAATATATTTTACTCGGAGTTGATTATTAATGATTTGGCACAGTTCATCGCTTAACGATATATCAGAAGAGCTTCAAACCGACCTACAAAACGGCCTTTCAGATGTAATAGCAACCGTTCGCCACAAAGAGTTCGGTGAGAACTTTTCATCTATGTCATCAGTCTCACCCTATCTACATAAGGTTATGAAGCAGTTCAAACGCCCTACAGTTGTAACGCTGCTAATTGCGTCTGTAGTATTTTTGCTGATTGAGTGGTTAATGCCTGCTTTCGACAAAAATCATCTTTTAATTTCTTTATACGTGCTTTTAATCACAATAGCTTTTTGCTTCATTCGAGCAACAAAGAGCTACATATGTGAGCACTATATTGCAAACAAACAGAAAAACACATCAACAAAAGCCATTGTTATCAGAGGTGGTATTGAAAAAACAGTGAGCTCAATCAAGGTTGTGCCGGGTGACATTATTGTTTTAAAACGTGGTCTGTGTGTGCCTGCTGATGCTCGTTTAATTAAATCAGACAATCTTACCTGCAACGAGGCTGTTTTATCATCAAATAATATCCCCGTTGCTAAAGATGCTGAATTTGTATGCACAGATATTACTCCACTTTCTCAGAGAGCTAACACAGTTTTTTCAGGTAGTTGGGTCACTCATGGCTCAGGCATCGCTGTAGTAACCGAAATCGGTGATGATACCGAATACGGAAAACGCATATCAATAAATCGTGAACCTGCCCTATCAAATATCAACGACCACATTGATGGCGTTAGAAAAGTATTTAATCAAATCGTACCTATCGTATCAGCCATAATCTTCGTAATTCTCTTTTTAATAATGCGCTTCTCTAAAGGCGGCGACGACCTTACACTTTTGAGCATTGCCATTCATTCATTTTTGATTGTTTCGGTCGTTGCAGCCATTATCTCATCAACAAGACTGACCGATATTACTCCGACAGTAACTGCTATCGGATTAAAACGTCTTAAAAACAATAATATAACCGTTACTAATCAGGCAATCATCAAAACAATGAGCAAAGTTAATTGCCTTTGCGTTGATAAGAGCGCTATAACCGGTCACGATATGACTGCTGTTCAGTTCTATAACGGTAGCGAAATGCTTGATTTAAGAAATGGTATTTCATCTGACACAGTAATGACCCTAAGACTTGCTGCTGCAGCTTGTGAGACTGAGGGTGATTCAACCGACCGAGCAATCGTTCAAGCATGTTTTGATTATGCCAAGATTGACAAATCAGAGGTCGACAATCTTTATCCCCAATTAAGTTCTATCCCCTTTGACAATGAAGAGATGATAAATGTATCTGTTAACATGATTGATGGTCAGCCTTATGCAATCATCAAAGGTGCTGCAGAATCAATTGCTCCTCGTTGTCAGCTAGAGCCCGAAACAATCATTAGCAATGCTGATGCAATGGGCACCCAAGCTCTACACGTAGTTGCAGTAGCATTTAAGCAGCTATCAAACATTTCTGATACTGTTAACCCCTCTAAAGAAGAGCTTGAGAGTGGCTGCACCTTTTTAGGTCTTATTGGTTTTCAGGATTCACTTAGACCTGACACCAGAGCATCTGTTATAGAATGCCAAGAGGCAGGCGTTAAAGTAATTATGTTTACAGGCGATAGCCTTGCAACCTCAAAGGCTATCGCTAGACAAGCAGGTGTTTTAACCGATGATAATCAAGCAATCTTATGCAGTGATTTGGATAATTTAAACTCAATTGAATTTGCAGAAGTTGTTAATAGATGCACAACCTTTGCGAGAGTCACACCTGAGCTTAGAACTCGCATCATTCAAACCTTAAAAGATCATGGCAACATTGTTGCTACAACAGGCAGAACTCCTGAAATGTGCGTTTCAATGGACGCTGCAGATATTGGATGTGCAATGGCTAACTGCAGTTCAGATGCTGTTAACCGTTCTGCTGACATTATTATCGAAGATGACAGCTTTGCTTCAATGACCAATATTATCAAGGGTGGTCGCAACATATTTAACAACATTAGAAACTCAATGCATGCCGTTTTGTGCATGAATATTGCCATTGTTGTTATTGAGCTGTTTGGCTATTTTATTTGGAACACTGCCATAATAAAGGCAGACAAGCTACTTTTATCAACCCTTGTAATTAATTTGATTGCATCAATAGTTATTGCCTTCGAACCATACGCTAAGCTG
>JAZRMJ010000187.1:0-1673 GCA_045647445.1 Acutalibacteraceae bacterium
TCATCGGGTGAATTGATGACCACGCCATCTATCTCTTTTAATTGCGAAACAGCCGACTGACGAAGTCGGTCAATCCGTTTAAGCTCGGCATTGAGGTCGGGCATAGCCTTGACCGCCGCCGCAAATCCGTCGACAAGCAGGGTTGGCTCGGTGCCCGAGCGCAGACCTCTCTCCTGACCGCCGCCGAAGATAAGGGGCAGGATGCGACAGCCGCGTTTTATATAGAGTGCGCCGACACCCTTTGGGCCGTGTATCTTGTGACCGCTGACCGATATCAGGTCAGCACCCAAGGCTCGTGCCGAAAAGGGTAGCTTGCCGAACGCCTGAACACAGTCGGTGTGAAAAACCGCAGGCACACCCGACGCCTTTATGACCGAGGCGATGTCGGATATAGGCATCACAGCGCCTGTTTCGTTGTTGACATACATCACGCTGACCAGCACGGTGTCGTCGGTTAACGCATCTTTGACAGCCTCGGCGGTGACCACTCCCCTGCTGTCGGGGTTGAGGTATACGACCTCAAAGCCCTCCTGCTCGAGCTGTTTTGCAGCATTAAGCACCGAATGATGCTCAATGGCGGTGGTGATTATCCTCTTGCCCTGTCGACGGAGCGCCCGTGCCGCACCAAACAGCGCAGTGTTGTTTGCCTCACTGCCGCCCGAGGTGAATATCAGCTCCTTCGCCTCACAGCCGAGTCGCCCTGCGACAACCGACCGAGCCTCGTCGAGAGCGATAAGCGACTCAGCGCCAAGCCCGTGAAGGGATGACGGATTGCCATATCGCTCCATCGATTGGAGCATCGCTTTTTTCGCCTCGTCGCACAAGGGCGTTGTGGCGCTGTTGTCAAGATTGTGCATAGTGGGCGCAGTCCTCCGCATAATAGATAATTATACAGATACATTATACTACATTTAAACTATATACTCAATATATAATTTAATTTTTTTAGGCGGTGGGTTTTTGAGACAACGGATAGGTGGCTTTTTTGCCATAATTTCAGCAATGATGATACTGCTCTCAAGCACCCTTTTAGGCAACATAACCGCCCGTGCGAACAGCCATCGAGTCGAGCAGGCGATATCCTCAGTCAAGGAGCATACCGACCGCCTTTTTGAGCGCCTTGACCGACTGCTTTTCGGCAAGTAAAAAAACAGCCGTACGAATACGACTGTTAAAAATATACAATTTAGTTTTTATCTGTTTTCGCAAAATAATCGACAATGGCTACAATCCTTTTTGCCGCTTGAGGTAGCGATTCTATTATGGCGAATTCGTCTTGAGTATGTATTTTGCCGCCTCTGACACCCAACGAATCGACACAGGGGATACCGTATGCGGTGACATCGGCCGCATCCGAGCCGCCACTTCTCCTACTCGGCTTGAGCTCGGGCAGACCGACCGATTTAAAGGCGGTGTTGAGAGTGTTTAAAAGCTCTTGGTTTTTGTCGGAGTATTCCATTGCGGTGCGGTAAGAGATAACCGACAGCTCGGTTTTACAGCCGTTGATGTATTCCCTGCCGGCAATTTCCTGCATTTTGTTTTCGACCCAGCGGCGCTGGTCGTCGGTTGCAAAACGGACATTGACCTTAAACTCACACCTATTAGGCACAGTATTAACTGCCGTGCCGCCCGTAATAACACTGCAACAGCAGGTAACGCCGTCGGCATCCTTG
>JAZRMJ010000188.1:0-1770 GCA_045647445.1 Acutalibacteraceae bacterium
CGATCACCTGTATTTTAACGATTTCAAATGATATATCGCTGGTGCGATATGATATACGGCATTGCCGTATGATATACTTGCTACGCAAGCATGATATAATATCCGTTCCTTCATATGCCGAAGGCATATATCATCCACCGAAGGTAGGTATCATATCGAAGATATATCACCCGTTCCGAGAGGAACGGATATCATTGAAAACACCCTCATTGTATCACAATGAGGGTGTTTTCATGGCGGAGACGGAGGGATTCGAACCCTCGTGCCCGGTAAGGCAAACGCATTTCGAGTGCGCCCCGTTATGACCACTTCGATACGTCTCCGAATATAAGCGTACTAAGGATGCGCAAGGTGTATTTTAACACACTTGGGTGTGCTTGTCAACTTTTTTGTGGGCTGTTAAACGTCCATTCCATTCCAAATTCCGAGCTGTCGCATTTTCTCTCTCAGCGAGATAAAATCGAGCAGAGCATCAGGCTTTTGGTTGGGGTTGCGCAGCAATGCTGCAGGATGAAAGGTGCCCATCATCCAAAAATTCCCCTTTTTAATCCACTGCCCATGCTGACGGGTGACCTTGAACTCAGGGTCAATCAACCTCAATGCCGAAACACGCCCGAGACAAACGATAATCTGGGGCTTCAAAAGACGGGTCTGCCTTCTTAAAAACTCGATGCAGCAATCGATTTCGCCTTGCTCAGGGTCGCGATTGTGGGGTGGGCGACACTTAACCATATTGGCAATATAAACCTTTGAACGGTCGAGACCGATAGCATTCAAATATCTATCAAGCAGCTGACCTGCAGGGCCAACAAAGGGCTCACCCTTGATATCCTCTTGCTCACCCGGCCCTTCGCCCACAAAAATCACCTTTGATTTCTCGTCACCAACGCCAAAAACAACGTTGGTTCTGCCGTTTGCTAAACCACAGCCAGTGCATTTCATGCAGACGTCATATAATTGCTGCCAAGAGTCGTTCATCGCCAACACCCCCTATAAGGTTATTATACAACACCTAATAGTTTGTTACAACTCTAAATTAAAAATAAAAAGCACGGTGCTTAACAGCACTGTGCTTTTGAACTTATTAGTCGCAAGAGTAGGGGAGCAGAGCGATCATGCGAGCGCGCTTGATAGCAACGGTCAGTGCGCGCTGATGACGAGCGCAGGTGCCGGTAGCTCTGCGAGAGAGAATCTTGCCTCTCTCGGAAATATACTTGCGAAGACGTGCGATATCCTTATAATCGATAGCCTCTACACGGTCAACGCAGAAGTTGCAGACCTTTCTGCGACCCTTTCTGGAGCGCATGGGTCTGTCCATTCTTTCGGTCTTTTCCATGGTGAAAGCCTCCTTCATTCAAAATATAGGTAAGGGAGTTAACTCCCGTGGTTTCTGAATAAATCAGAAGGGAAGATCGTCGTCTGCTGTGAACTCAGCAAAGTCAGATGCACCTGCATTGCTGATAGAAGGAGCAGGCTGAGAGTCTGCTCTGCCACCGGTGTAGCCACTCTCACGCTTGGAGTCGGCAAAATAAACCTGGTCAGCAACGATTTCCCATGCGCGACGCTTGTTGCCGTCGCGGTCGGTGTATGAGCGAACCTGAATGGAACCCTCAACTGCCACCTGCATACCCTTGGTGAAATACTTGCTGGCGAATTCGGCGGTGCTGCGCCATGCGACTATATCGAGAAAGTCGGTCACGCGCTCGTCGCCTGAGCGATAGTTACGCTCAACAGCCAGGGTGAAGGAAGTCGGAGGCCAAGCGGTCTTAG
>JAZRMJ010000189.1:0-6697 GCA_045647445.1 Acutalibacteraceae bacterium
CCCAAGGACGCTTGCCCTCGAAGTAGGGAACACCGAACTTGCCGGCATAATCCTTAACCTTGTCACGACCTGAAGCACGCATCTCGAGCATGAAGTTAATCTTCTCGTCGGTTACGATGCCGTCAGCGTCATATATGTAGCCATCGGGGCCGGAGATGGTGACAACCTTACCACCGAGCTGCTTAACCTTGGTGACAGTACCCCAAGCAACATTGCCGAAGCCCGAAACGGCAACGGTCTTGCCTTTGATATCATCACCGAAGGACTTGAGCATCTCAACGGTGTAATAGACAGCGCCAAAGCCGGTAGCCTCGGGGCGGATAAGAGAGCCGCCGTATGCGAGGCCCTTGCCGGTCAAAACGCCGGTGAACTCGTTGCGAAGGCGCTTGTACTGACCGTACAGATAGCCGATTTCACGAGCACCAACGCCGATATCACCTGCGGGAACGTCGGTGTCAGCGCCGATGTGCTTAGCAAGCTCAGTCATAAAGGACTGGCAGAAGCGCATGATTTCGCCGTTAGACTTGCCTCTGGGGTCGAAGTCAGAGCCGCCCTTACCGCCGCCCATAGGGAGACCGGTCAGGCTGTTCTTAAAGGTCTGCTCGAAGCCAAGGAACTTGATAACAGAAGCGTTAACAGAGGGATGAAAGCGAAGACCACCCTTGTAGGGGCCGATAGCAGAGTTAAACTGAACGCGGAAACCACGGTTAACCTGAACGTTACCGTTATCATCAACCCAAGAAACACGGAAGATGATTTGACGCTCGGGCTCACACATACGCTCGATAACGCCGCTCTCGATGAGAGAGGGATCCTGCTCTACAACAGGCACAAGGCTCTCAAGCACTTCGTAAACAGCCTGCTGGAATTCGGGCTCGTTAGGATTGCGCTTGACAACGTCCTCATAAACTTTGCTGAGAAACTCATTATTAATTGCCATAAGTAAAAACCTCCTAAAATGATGGCGATAAAGCGAAACGCTTTAGCGCTTTAATTACGCAATACATTATAGTGTTAAAAAAAGTTGATGTCAATACTTTTATATAATAAAGTGCTCAAAAAATTATGCCAAATAGAAATATTATAAACATTAACCAAACCCAAAGCCTATTATCGCAAAAAAATACTTTATTTTTACGCCATTGTGTGTTACAATGTTAGACGTATTTGTCTATAGATTTAACAATATGAACACATACAAATATATTTTCGAGAGGCAGAAAAATGAATCTTGTAAAATTTTTAGCAAAAAACTATTCCAAAAAAGAGCTCAAGCGCATTGACCCTATTCTAAAAAAGGTGCTTGGCTATGAAGATATTATGCGCACTAAGACCGACAATGAGCTTCGCATGATGACCGAAGATTTCAAAGAACGTTACGAGGCAGGCGAAAGCCTCGACAGCATGCTGCCCGAAGCCTTTGCCGTCTGCCGTGAGGCGAGCGACCGTGTGCTTGGAATGCGCCACTTTCCCGTTCAGATTATCGGTGGTATCGTGCTCCATCAGGGCCGAATCAGCGAAATGCGCACCGGTGAGGGCAAAACCCTTGTTGCAACCCTGCCTGCCTATCTAAACGCTATTTCAGGCAAGGGCGTTCACATTGTTACCGTCAATGATTATCTTGCCCGTCGAGATAGTGAGTGGATGGGCAAGGTCTATCGTTTTCTCGGTCTGAGCGTCGGCCTTATCGTTCACGACATGAATAACGAAACTCGTCGAGAGGCTTATGCAGCCGATATAACCTACGGCACCAATAACGAGATGGGCTTTGATTATCTGCGCGATAATATGGTCGTTTATAAAGAGAATAAGGTTCAGCGAGGTCATAACTTTGCCATTGTTGACGAGGTCGACTCTATTCTTATCGACGAAGCAAGAACTCCTCTTATTATCTCAGGCCAAGGCGACGAATCGAGCGAGCTTTATGAAAGAGCCAACCGTTTTGTTCGCACCCTCAAGATGGTCAAGGTTCGCGAGATGGATGCCAAAAACGATAACGATGCCGATTATGACGGCGACTACGTTGTCGACGAAAAGGCCAAAACTGCCGTGCTCACCCGTGCAGGAGCAACCAAAGCCGAAAAGTATTTTAATATCGATAACCTCAATAGTGCCGACAACGTCGATATTTCTCACCATGTTAATCAGGCTATAAGAGCCCACGGTGTTATGACTCGTGATGTTGACTACGTTGTTAACGACGGTGAGGTTATCATTGTCGACGAATTTACAGGCCGACTCATGTACGGCCGTCGATACAACGAGGGCCTTCATCAAGCCATCGAAGCCAAAGAGGGCGTCAAGATTGCTGAGGAGTCTCGCACCCTCGCTACCATCACCTTCCAAAATTACTTCCGTCTTTACAATAAGCTCTCGGGTATGACGGGTACTGCCATGACCGAAGAGACCGAGTTTAGAGAGATTTATACCCTCGACGTTATCGAAATTCCCACCAATAAGCCCCTCATCCGTGTTGACGAAAACGATGTAGTCTACAAGACCGAAATGGGCAAGTTTAACGCTGTTATAGAGCGCATTATCGAGTGCCACCAGAAGGGTCAGCCCGTCCTTGTCGGCACCATCTCTATCGAAAAGTCTGAGCTTCTTAGCAAAATGCTCAAGGCCCGTGGCATTAAGCATGAGGTGCTCAACGCAAAGCATCACGATAAAGAAGCTGAGATTGTCGCTCAGGCAGGCAAAATGGGTGCAGTCACTATTGCTACTAACATGGCAGGTCGAGGCACCGATATTATGCTCGGCGGTAATGCCGAGTATCTCGCAAAGGCCCAAATGAGAAAGCTCGGCTACAGCGAAGAGCTTATCAGCGAAGCAACAGGCTATGCCGAAACCGACAACACCGATATCCTCGGTGCTCGTGCCGAATTTTCAGCTCTGCTTTCAAAATATAAGCAAGAGGTTGCTCCCGAAGCCGAAGCAGTGAGAGCAGCAGGTGGCTTGTGTATACTGGGTACCGAGCGTCATGAATCCCGTCGAATCGACAATCAGCTTCGTGGCCGTGCAGGCCGTCAGGGCGACCCCGGTTGCACTCGCTTTTACATCTCTATGGAGGATGACCTCATGCGCCTGTTTGGCGGTGAACGAATCTATAACATGATGGATGCCATGAAACTCGATGAGACTGTGCCCCTACAGCTCAAGATGCTCTCAAACACCATAGAAACTGCTCAGGAGAGGGTTGAGCTTCGCAACTTCTCTGCTCGTAAGAGTGTTCTTGATTACGACGATGTTATGAATAAACAGCGTGAGCTTATCTATAACCAGCGCAACGAGGTTCTTGACGGTGGCGACATCTCAGAAACCATCAATCGCATAGTTGAGCGCTCAATCACCCGTCAGGTCGAAGATTTCACTCAGGGCGAATACGGCACCGAATGGAATCTCGACGGTCTGAGAGCCTACTATGATGGCTGGCTTCTTAATGATACCGATTTGCGTTATTCAGCCAACGACCTTGAGCTTGTTTCACGCAAAGAGATAACCGACCTTTTGAGCGAGAGAGCTCACGAAATAATCGCATCCAAGCACAGAGACTATGGCGACGAGATTATGAACGATGTTAAACGCAAGGTTCTGCTCAGAGCAGTCGATGTTAACTGGATGGCTCATATCGACGCAATGGATGAGCTTCGCAGAGGCATAGGTCTTAGAGCCTACGGTCAGCATAATCCCGTCGAAGAGTATCGCAACGATGGTGCCGATATGTTTGAAGAGATGATTGCCACCATCCAAAACGATACTACCAAGGCTCTTTTAACCGTTCAAATCAGAACAGGGGAGCAGATTAAGCGCGAGCAGGTTGCCAAAATCACAGGCGACAGCTCCGAGGGTGGCACTGCAACTGCTGCACCCAAGGGCTACTCAAAGAATGGACTTTGCCCCTGTGGCAGTGGATTAAAATACAAGCGTTGCTGTGGCAAAAACAAATAATTAAATAACTAATAAAGGGCAACTTCAAACGAGGTTGCCCATTTGTTTATATTAGAAGTTAAAACCACTTGAATTTTTCAGCCTGCAGATATAAAATATAAATTACAAAGCCTATCATGGAGGCAAAGATGAATAAAGCATTAGGCCATTTTATAACTATCACAAAACATAGGCATGAGGTCATCCGTCATTGCAAAAAAGCGGGTCTGCTTTGGCAGGGCCTTTTTCATGATTTGTCAAAATATACTCCCGTAGAGTTTAAGGCCGGCATCCGTTATTATACGGGCACCAAAAGCCCCAACGAGGGCGAGCGAGCCGACAAAGGCTACTCAACAGCCTGGATGCATCACAAGGGCCGCAATCGCCCCCATTTCGAGTATTGGACAGATTATCACCCCCAAAAGCGATTGATGCTCCCCGTCAAAATGCCTGCAAAATATGTTGCCGAGATGTTTTGCGACCGTGTAGCAGCAAGCAAGATATATCAAGGCAAAAATTATACCGACGCCCATCCCCTTGAGTATTTCATGAGGGGCAAGCCGACCAGAGTTATCCACAGCGAAACCTCCGATAAGCTCGAGCAGCTGCTTCGAGCCTTAGCCGAGCAAGGGGAGGACGTCGCTTTTTCACTCGTTCGCGAAATGGTTAAAGCCAAAGATTATTAATCTTTAAAGAGGTTAAATATAATGAAGTTTAAAATCCTTTTTTGCGTAGTTATCGCTATATTTTGTCTGCTGTTTGTAGGCTGTGATGCAACACAGCCGTCAGATACAGGTGATATATCGTCCCCCTCATCGGCCGTTGAATCTACAGCCCCTGCCACCGTCACCCTTGTCGGTGAGAGCACCGTAACCCTAGAGGTGGGCAGTGAATATATAGAGTCGGGCGCTGTTTCAGATGACGGCTCAGAGGTTATAGTTACAGGCGAGGTCGATACCTTGGTCGCAGGCGATTACGTTATTACCTATTCAGATGGCAAAACCTCGGTTAATCGCACCGTCAAGGTGACCGATAGCAAGTCACCCACCGTCAAGCTCAACGGCAGCGCCAACATGACTGTGTCGGCTGAGAAACTCTTTAAGGACCCTGGTGTTACTGCTACCGATAACTCATCCTCAAAGCTCAAAATCACATCAAAGCGTTCTGCCGTTAAAGGCAATTCCTTCACTGTTACCTATACCGTTACCGACAATTCGGGTAACAAGGCTACTATAAAAAGAAACGTTACAATTAAAGATATCGTAAAGCCCACCATTACCCTCACGGGAGGAGCCGATATTTATATCGAAAAGGGCACCAAATATAGCGAGTTTGGTTTTTCTGCAAAGGATGACCTTGACGGTGATTTAACCTCATCGGTTAAGGTCAGCGGACGGGTCGATACTGCTACCTCGGGAGCCTACACCATTACCTATTCGGTTACCGATAAGGCAGGCAACGCCACCGCTCTCAAACGAATTGTTCACATATTCACCCAGCAGTCAGAATGCCCTGACAGAGTGTATCTCACCTTTGATGACGGCCCAACCTCATCCATCACCCCCAAGGTGCTCGATGCTCTAAAGCGAAACAATGTTAAGGCAACCTTCTTTATTATCAACTACTCCGAAAGCCGAAAGCCTCTTGTTAAGCGAATAGTCGATGAGGGTCATACCCTCGCCATCCATGCCTATAGCCACGACTACAAGACCTGCTACTCATCGGCTAGCGCCTATATGCAGGGTCTTGAAACCATGAGAGCCAAAATTTTGGCAGATACAGGCTACGATGCTCGGATTATACGCTTCCCCGGTGGCACCTCAAACGCTATCAGTAAACAATATTGCAGAGGGGTCATGACCGAGCTTGCAAGGCGCACCGTCGAAGCAGGCTACAGCTACTTCGATTGGAATGTCGACTCTAAAGATGCCTCAACTGCCAAAACAGCCTCTGCAGTTTATAATAACGTAGTCGGTGGCCTGCGGAGAGGCAGAAACAACGTTGTATTAATGCATGACAGCGCCTACAAAAACGCTACAGCAGATTCACTCGATAAAATCATAAACTATTGCAAGGCAAACGGATATGCAGTGCTACCCATCACTCAGGATACCACCCCCGTGCGTCACAAGCCCAATAATTAGGAGAAATGACCCAAGTGTATAAAATATTAAAAAAGCAAAAGTTAAACCCCACCGTCACCTTGATGGAGATTGAAGCCCCCCTCGTAGCAGCTAAAGCCGAAGCAGGTCAATTCATAATCCTTCGTGTTAATGAGGATGGGGAGCGAATCCCCTTGACCATCGCGGGCTATGACCGAGAGGCAGGATGGGTGCGCATAATTTTTCAGATTGTGGGTGCCACTACTAAATTGCTCGACAACAAGGCTGAGGGCGAATATATTGAGGATTTTGTCGGCCCGTTAGGTCAGCCTACTAAACTCGACGGGCTTAAAAGGGTCTGTGTTGTCGGTGGTGGAGTGGGCTGCGCCATTGCGCTGCCTATTGCTAAAGAATTGCACGATATGGGTTGCCACGTTACCTCAATCATCGGTTTTCGCTCCAAGGATATCGTTATCCTTGAGAATGAGTTTAGCGAGGTATCCGACTCTCTTATCGTCATGACCGATGATGGCTCCCACGGTCGAGAGGGCAATGTCTGTATCCCTCTTAAAGAATTGCTTGATAATGGTCAAGCCTTTGGTGAGATTATCACCATCGTCCCCCTTGTGATGATGAAATACGTCGACGAAACGGCAAAACCCAGCGCT